>CAZBZA010000010.1:5294-25905 GCA_964495865.1 uncultured Lentimicrobiaceae bacterium | reverse complement strand
AGTTGAGCGGATTTTGAATTTCGTGGGCAATACCGGCGGTAAGTTCGCCGAGGGAAGCCATTTTTTCGGACTGGATGAGTTGGGATTGGGTGGATTTTAGTATTTCTATAGATTCATTCAATTGTTGAGTTCTTTCAAAAACCTGCCTTTCCAATTCCTTATTCTTGCTAATGGTACTTTCGCTTGACATATAATCGCCATTGAGAAACCTATAATCAGGAGATGATCCATGCACATGAATTACTTTCCATTGGTCTTTTTCAAACTTCAAAATTGTGGTTGTTCTGACCAACTCTTTGTGATGGACTTCATTTATTTCCTGAACCCACTCAATTTCTGATTCAACCCATGAAACATTACCAAGTACTTTTAATTGTTTCCATAAAAACTTTGTCTGAAATGGGTCCGGGTATTGTTCAACACCAATCAAACCAATTTTTTTATACTCCTCTTTGTTATTTGCCCTTTCATGCAGGCCTGTTCCAAAAAAAGTAACATCATCAGCACAAAGCGAAAAACGGAGTTCAATATCCCGCAGGGCTAATGCCTCCCAAAATAATTTATGGGTGTTTAATACATCTTGTTCGTCCTTAGAATATTGAGCCATAGTGCTATTTAAATTTGTTTTTTGATTTCTTTCAGGCGAAATAATTTTTGTTTATTCCGGCAATCTGATGATAAATTCCGAGCCTTCACCTTCCTTCGTCTCCACCTTCAACTCCCCGCCATGCGCTTTTACAATATCGTATGCCAATGAAAGCCCCAAACCTGTTCCCTGCCCTGTGGGTTTGGTAGTAAAGAAAGGCTGAAAGATTTTATCCAGTACTTTTTGAGGAATGCCGTTTCCGTTGTCTTTTACGGAGATTATGACTTTGTTGCCTTCTTTTTTTGTGCTTACTGAAACTGTTGGTTCGTAATTCTCTATTCCCGAATTTTTCTTTTCATCCACAACATAGAAAGCATTGGTAATTAAATTCAAAATCACTCTTCCAATATCCTGCGGAATAATATTGATACTCCCAATGCTAGTATCGAAATCAGTTTTCAGTTCGGCATTGAAAGATTTATCTTTTGCCCGCAACCCATGATAAGCCAGCCGTAAGTACTCATCAGCCAATGCATTGATATCAGTAGGTTCTTTAACACCACTGCTGCTGCGACTGTGCTGGAGCATACCTTTTACAATGGCATCGGCGCGTTTGCCGTGGTGGTTTATTTTTTGTTCGTTTTCCCTGATATCTTTAGCTAAGGCTTTAACTTCATCCAGGTTGCCTTTTTCAACTTCCTGTTCCAGTTCATCAATCAGTTCTGAGTTTACTTCCGAAAAATTATTTACGAAGTTCAGCGGGTTTTGTATTTCGTGGGCAATTCCGGCAGTGAGTTCGCCTAGGGAGGCCATTTTTTCGGATTGGATGAGTTGAGCCTGCGCTGCTTTTAACTCTTCTAATGATTTTTTTAATGCTGCATTGGTTTCTTCAATGGCTTTTCGTTTCTGCTCCAGCTCTTCAATGGTTTCTTCTAATAAAATGGCAGTGGTTCGTTTTACTTTTTCGGTACGGTCGAGCTTGAATTCAACAATGGTGATTTTCTTATCCACTTCTTTCAGATAAGCCATTAGGGTAGTTTTTTCATCAGCCGAAAGTCCGGGATGATTTTGCAGGATTTCTAAGATATTTTGAAGGTTTTGCTCCATGATATGGGTTGAACTTTATTTTTCTTTTAAGGCTACACAACAAGTGGTGAGGTTGTGCATCTCCAGGTTTCCGCCGCTAGCCCTTGCCAGTTCGGCATTTGAAAACATGCCGGCCATCGGCACATTCCACACTTTCTTCAAACCCTCGATTTCCATGTTCATCATTGGACCGAACGCAAGGATGCGCCCTGCGCAACTGAAAACGACCAACGCATCTGCTTCGGGCATCTCAGAAGCTTTCAATTCTTCGGCGCTCTGGATTACTTTTTCCATGACATCAAAATCAGGCGAGATTGAAAACCGTACTTTGGAACCCTGTGGAACTGAGCCGCTGCAGTAAAACGACCGGTCGCTCCAATCCACCAACAGCCCAGGGCGCATAACCGGATCCCCTTTTTCTCGTTGCAATTGCAAGGGCAAATTTGCAGCGATCTCCAGCGTCAACCCTGGATTGTCAGGTGACACATTTTCAATTCCCCCATATTTTGCGGTAAGATCCAATACAGGAATATCATCAACTGTAAACACATGGTTGCCTTCGCTTTTGGTCACTATTTTCTCAGTACCAACAGCTTTCCATCCGCAGGTGGCCTTTCCCCTGATGAGGATCTTATTTTCATCAAGTGCAAGCGCAACAATGCCCCGGTTGCTTTCCTTTCCATTCGTAAACACAAACTGCTCGGTAAAGGTATAGTCATCAGATGCCATGCCTCCGTATACATTCACATCCATGCCAACCACATCTTCAAAACCGAAAAGCAATTGCTCCGCATCCGTTTCCATATGACTGCCGGCAATGAGAAAGGCAGGAGTTGAGAACAATGTTTTGGCTTTTTGTGCAATTCCTGAGGCCGTTTCCCGGTAATTCTTTTCAGGAAATTCCTCCAGATAGATATGAAAATGATCCCTTTTCATATCCAGAAGTAACACGACTGCCGTCCCTTTTTCTGTAATCTCGTCAATGAATTCACCGCTTGTGGTAGCGCCAAATATAGCTATGTCTCTTTCATCCAACATATTGCAAATAACTTTTCTATCCTGAGAAACAGATAAAAAGACGATGGCCAGTGTAGGAATAAATCCATCTGCCATGCTGTTTTCCAATGCGTTTTTAATTTCTTCCGACGATTTCCCTTTGATTGATTTTGCTTTCATTTTTTTTCATTTTTTATTTTTCCTTTAATGCCAACACGCAGCAGGTGTTGTTGTGGTATTCATTTTGTCCCCTTTTCGATTTCCCATATTCTCCATAGGTAAAAAACCCAATAAAAGGTGCCTTCCAAACTTCGTTTACACGTTCGATTTCTTCACTGGTCATCGCGCCGAATGACTTATACCTGCTGATGCAGGAAAACATAATGACCGCATCAGCATCCTGAAGTTGTTCATTTTTTACTTCATTACACTCTTCAACAACGGTTTCTATCACATCAAAGTCGGGCGGCAACGAAAAGCGAATTTTTGAGCCTTGCGGAATGTTACCTGCGCAGACCAGTGAACGATCTTCGGGATTACCCATCATGGCGGTTCTCATCACCGCAGGTGCATTTTCTCTTTCCAGTTGCAGCGGATAATATGTAAAAAGATCAATATTGAAAACAGTGTTATTGAAAAGTTGATCATCCAGGCTGATACCCAGGTATTTCATGACCATATCCAGTGCAGGTTTATCATCGATGGTATAGACGATATTTCCGGTACTTTTGGTGATGATTTTGGTGGTGCCGACGGCTTTCCATCCACAGGTGGCAACCCCTGTTATATCTATCTTGTCCCTGTCAATAATCAGGCCTACCAAGCCGGTGATGCTGTTTTTGCCATGTGTGAATGCTTTTGGACCGGTAAATGACAGGTCATCGCCCGCCATACCCCCAAAAATGGTTGCTCCGCCTCCGAATCCCTCTTCAATGCCTTTGATTACTTCTTCGCCATCCATTTCTTTGCTCCATCCTGATGTAATAATAAATGCCGCATTCGCGAAGGTCTTTTTACCCTCATCACCAAGCTGTTTTGCAATTTCAAATGCAAAACGGTCTTTGGTCTCCAGAAACAGGATTTTGAAACAGGATGGATGCATATCGAGCAGCATGATCACAATACTCTCCTGCTCTATCTCACTGCTGATAAATTCACCGGAAGAGGTAGCACCGAAAATCTGAATTCCTTCATCATTCAAGAGATCACACACAGCTTCGATATCCAGTTTGAATGACATAAATACCACGGCAAGCGTTGGTTTAAACCCTTCGGCTAAACTTTGCTCCAGTGCGATTTTAATTTCTTCAGTGGATTTCCCTTTAATTGATTTTGCTTTCATATTATCGTTTATTTCTCTTTTAATACCACCCAGCAGCAGGTACTGTTATGAAATTCATTGTTCCCCTGGTTAGTCCGTCCAAATTCACCATAGGTAAAAAAGCCGGCCATAGGAACCTTGAATACATTTCTGATGCCCTCTACTTCATCTCCCGCCATTGGGCCAAACTGACCAAGCCTGCCTATACAGGAAAACATAAGCAAAGCCTCTGCTAGGGGCATTTCGTCCTGCTTTATTTTTTCAGCATTGCTGATTACTTCTTCCACAATTTCAAAATCAGGTTGAAGGGTGAAGCGTACTTTATCCCCTTCTTTAATACTTGCAAGAATAAAAACGGCCTTCTCCTTCCAATTGAATGCACCTACGCCCCGAATAATAGGATCACCTTTTTCCCTGGCAACACTGAACATGATGTTGTAGTTGATTGGATTAAAGGCAATCGTTTCTTCTTCTGTTAGTTTGAGTCCCAAATATTTCATCACCATATCGGTGGCGGGTTGATTGTCCAACTCATAAATCCAGTTATCCGCCATTTTTGTAATGATTTTTTCAGTTCCCACTGGTTTCTGTCCCGAAGCTGCCTGACCCTTCACCAGGATTTTATCGCCATCCAATACCAGCAGTAATATTCCCCTTTTCAATGATTTATTATTAGAGAAGACGACTGTTTCGTCAAATATAAAATCATCACCTGCACGACCACCCCAGATTATGGTGTCCGCTCCGGTTACCGATTCGATCGCCCTTAAAATGGGTTCTCCTATGCCCACACTATTAGCCATTTCAATACTGACAGAGAGTATAAAAGATGGATTGTTAAATTGTTTCTTTGCTTTCCTGGCCATCGTTTTCGTCAAGGCTTCAGGATCTTTGTCGCTGTAATCTCCGAGCAAAATCATAAAGTGGGCCGGATTCATGTCCAGCAAAAGTATGGCAATGGTTCCGGTACCAATATCGCCGTCGATAAATTCACCGCCTGTGGTGGCCCCGAAAATCCGGATGCTTTGCTGGTCGAGAAGATTACTCACTGCATTAATGTCTTGTTTGATGGAGATAAATACAAAAGCCAGTGTTGGCTGAAACCCGTCGGCCATACTTTGCTCCAAAACGGTTTTAATTTCTGATGGAGAATTTCCTTTTATTGATTTTGCTTTCATAGTTTTAGTTTCCTGTAGCCTGAATTAATTCATAATTGCTAGTATTAACCTGGATTTGAACCAAAGGTTAAATCATATTAACATTAAAATTATTTGTTAGCCTGCTTTTGCTGATAAGGGACAACTATTTCTTCCGGTTTGAGGTTGCCTGCTGCTTCATCAAGCCTGATGTGATCCAGCTCAAGCACGGCCACACGCTTAGTATGCTTATCAAAGTGGAGAAACTGTATGGCAATAAGCATGAAAACTGCAAAAACTGCAAAAGCCAGCACTACATACTCCCATGCCAAAAATGATTTTACAGGGCCCAGTAATGCCGCGCCTGATGCCATGCCCAGATTGGAAATGGCCATATATAAAGTGAACTGTGTAGCCGATATCCTTTTCCAGCAAAGCTGCATGGCGGAAGCAAAAACAGCAATGGTTGTAAACACAATCAGTGTATAAAACAAGCTAATGAATCCGATAAAAACAACCGGGTTGTCCCAATAATCTCTCAGAAAGAATGCGGACACTACCAATGAAATAAGTAAAATCAGATAAATGCTCATCATCCGCACTTTACCAAAAAAATCAATCAGCGCACCGGCCACAAACATGCCCAGAATGCCTGAAACCAGTTTTATCACTGAAAAAACCTGGGAATATTTACCATCGGTCCAACCCAGTTCCTGCACAGTAAAAACCGGCAACATGGCATCTATCAATCCTCTGCCAATGGAGAAACTGAAGGCTGCAACCCCCATGATGAGGCTGACAGGTAAAATAAACACCTTCGCCAAACTAAAAAACAGTTCCTTCCAACTCTGTACCTGTATGCCTGCGGCAACTTCTGATGCTTTGCCTTTGGTCCATGGCAACCTTTTTTCGCCTGCTCTTTCTCTGAAAAATAGGGGAATTAACAGTATCAGAAACACGAACAATGAAAAGAAGACAATGGCATGAAAAAAGCTGTAAGTATTTATAATGTATATGCCTATAGCTACAGATGCTGAAATCCCTATGGTTTTAGAGCCCCACATCAAGCCATTGGCCCTTGCCTGCTGATCTTCCGGAAGTATGTCAATGGCCAGTCCGTCAACAGCAATATCCTGGAATACGGCAAACAAACCGACAAAGAAGCTGAGAATTTTGAGCATTAACATATTATTGAGTGGATCGGGAATGAAAGCCATGGCCAAAAAGCTGATGGCCAGCCCAACCTGTCCAAATAATATCCAGGGCCGCCTCCTGCCCATTGCCAGGAATGTAAACCTGTCCATTAATGGTGCTGCCAGAATTTTAAAGCTCCAGGGCAAGATACCTATGGCTACAAAAGAGCCAATTTCAATGGCATTTTTCCCGTTCATAGCAAGCCATGCAGGTATTCCAAACCGCAATAAACCTTCAGGCAACCCTTGCGCAAAATACAAGAATGAAAATGTTACATACCGTAATGGCGTGTTCTGCGATAATGCAGGAAGCGAACCATCTGCATTTCGTTTAAAGGGATTGTAGGTATCGGGCTTCTTCATCAGTATTGAGCGTTTTATTGAACATTCAACAATATTGAATTACACATTAGAGCCGGTAAATGGAAGCCCCTTGCCATTGATATTCATCAGAAGGATTCCGAACAAAGCAATTCCCCGGATAACGCCGGGCGAATCAATGCGTTCCGATGCGATGAGCGGAGTGAATTTTGTGTTGGTTTGATTCATTTAATTGATTTTTCCAGGTTAAATTCTTAATAATTAATATGATGAGCAATGACTAATATGACCCCGCCAACAACTGCTAAAACCAGAAAAAGCGGCCACATGAATTTGAACCACTTTTCGTAAGGAACCCCGGCTATGGCAATGCAAGCCATCAATACTCCGTTGGTCGGTATGATGCTGTTGGAAAATCCGTCACCAAAAACAAAAGCCAGAACGGCTGTTTGGCGCGATATGCCAAGGATATCAGATAAAGGCACAATAAGGGGCATGGTAACAAGGGCCTGGCCGGATGCCGAGGGGATGAAAAAATTAAAGAGGCTTTGAAATGTGTAAATGCCTGTCACTGCAGTGGATTGGCTCATTCCGTTCAATAATTCGGCGGTCTGAAAAAGAATGGTGTCAATGATTTGACCTTCAACCATAACCACCTGTATACCTCGTGCAAAGCCAACAATAAGGGCTGGAACAATCATGCCTTCCAGGCCAGTAATAAAAGCTTTCATGGATTCGTCGCCCGTCATCCTGCTGATCAGAATGGTGCATAAACCAACCGTAAAAAACCCTCCGGACATTTCAATCAATCCCCAGCCCATGGTTTGAACAGCAAATAAAATGGCAGCGAACAAAACAAATGCAGTAATGGCAATCAGAATGTGTCTTCGGGTTAAAACATCTCCTTTAAGGCTGACTGAATCATCGAGGATAAATTGATCATCGGCCATAATTGACTTAGCTGGGTTTTTCTTAACCCTTTTTCCGTAGGCCATCAGAAATAAAAAACCAATTATGCTACAAATAGCAAAAGAAAGAATTCTCATTCCCATTCCACTGCCAAGTGGCAATTCAGCAACAGACTGTGCTACCTGCACATTAAAAGGATTGGTGATAGCTGTTGCCCATCCAACTGTACTTCCCACTACCAGGATGCCGATACCAAAGATCCTGTCGTAGCCCAACTGTTTAGAAATAAGGAGTAAAACAGGAATAAGCGGGATAAATTCCGGTGTCATTCCTAAAAATGTTGCTGCAAACGCAAAAACATAAAATAAGATCAGCACCAGCAAAACAGGTGAATGACTGAACCTTTTGAGCAGCATGTTAATAAATACATCAATCGTTCCGGTATGCTTGATAATATTGACTACAGCGCCGATAATCAGAACGAAAAATATCAATGCAGCAGCCTGGTTCATGCCTTTTGGAATAGCAGTAAAAAAGCCAAGCAAACTGGTTGGAGAGGCAAACCCCTCAATATTCTCACCTAAAAGGACTCCCTGAACCGAAAAATTCTTTGGAATTTCTTTGTAAGTTTCCGGAACAACAAAGGTTTGCCCGGTATTTCCCGTTTTTTTAACTACACGTTCAAACATTCCAGAGGGCACAACATAAGTTAGCGCCCCTACAAAAAGAATAATGCCCGACAGAAAAATAAATACATGGGGGATTTTGAAGTTTTTCATTTTTTAAGGCCCGATTTTATTTCATTCAGAATTATTTAATTGTCAATGTGGTTTAATTGTCTTTAAGCTAACAACTATCCATTTAACCACTTTTCAAAGCTCTTGTTGGGCTCTCCGTCTGCGTAAGTCCAGTCAGGCTTTAACCTCAATCCACCTTCTTTTCTCCAGATAAAATCCATTGCATCCTCAATATCTTTATCGTTGTCAATTTTTATCAGCAGCAGGACGCCTTCATCCAGTCCGATGTTTCCTGTAACCGACGAAATGCTCTGCGCAAGGAGTGCATTGTATATTACTTCAGCTTGCCTGAAATCAAAGGTTGCCCATACAATTCCACCCTTCCCGGAAACCAGAATGTGTTCTTTGAATGAAATTTCAATATCAAGCGGAGTTCCTACAGGCAAATCGGGAAGGGTTTTGTCGCTCAACGATTTCCATGAAACAGAGATACCCGGATGGAGAACGATTTCCCCATCCGGATTGAATATCCCTGTTTTTTTAATCAGCTTCACGGTTTATGGTGTTGGGACTTCCAGTTTGGAAAGTGCAAGGGCAATGGCGGAAGTGTTCCAATAGCCATGTTCACGCACAATTTTTTGATTTTCAAATCTCTGGGTAACATGCAACGGTATTTCGAACTCTTCACCGGTTGCTTTTAGCGTCCCTTTCCAGATTCCCCAGTAATTGACCCAGGTCTCGCCGTCATCGGTGAGTACCATTTCGAAGAAATCTTCTTTTGCTAAATAGCTGATGGAAGAGAAGAGTTCATGATCCTGCATGTAATCCTTGATAGCAGCATCAATGGATATCCCTTTCGCTTCGGGAACATTGTTCATCACTTTTGCCGTGTCGGAATACAGCGGCTTCAGCGCATCCCAATTGCCGTCCACGTAATGTTTCAGAGTTGATTTCGTGATTTCAATTTCAGGAGAAGCTGAGAAATAGCGTACCGGCTGCTTCGGGCTGCATGCAGCAAAAATCACAACTGCAAAAAGAAAATAGATTACCTGTTTCATACGGATTTTTGTTATTCGTTTGTTTTTGAATAAATTAGTATTACTTATTTCGCTGGTGGGGTATGACTCAGATCCGCATCAAGCTTGAGAAGATATGACCATGATTCTTTTATGGTCTCACGAAACTCTGCCTGAAGCTGATCTCTTTTTTCCTTACCGTTAGCCTTTTCGTATATATTCCAGACATTTTCCCGGTCCACATCCAAAGCGGCAAAGTTTGCGAAAGGAGTTGCAACAAAGAAATCGGCAGCATCTTTACTACCCCCCATAATACTATACCAGTAACCACGTGAGGATCCTTCTGCTTTGGCCGTGGCAGCTGTTACTTCTTTTACGATTTCCCTGAATCTTGTCCCATTGTTCACCTGCCAGTAAGCAACCCATAATACCGGATTGGGATTGGGGTATGCTTTACTAAATTCCGGCTCGAACCTGGCATAATTGTCTTCGGAGGATTCAATGTGCGGATTGATCAGTTCCCGGGCAAGGTCGCGGCAATTTTTACCGTCATCGCTGGTATCATCCATTTCAGCCCAGTTAGCCATTCGCGAGGTTAAAATATAAACATTTCCCTCACCATTCATCCTGTGCCACATATTCCAGGTCCATTCGCCCTTGTTTTCAATGTAACAGGCTTTCCAGGCTTTTATACCCTCCCGGAACTGAACGTCATGGCCAGGCTTGATGTTAAACTCTGTTACCGAAAGGATAAACCCTTTTTCGGCTTTCTGCGCCTGAACGCTATTGCTGAATAGTGTTGAAACAGCAATAAAAACAAAAGCAAATACGAAATTTGCAAAACGTAATTTAATAGTTTTCATAACCAAATTGTTTTAATGAATTGCCTACTCTATTGTAAAAGGATTTTCGGCTTCTTCCACAGCTCAAAAGAACTGTGGTAAAATTACTTTGGGAAGTGGCGAAGGGGGTAGGACTTTTATTGCAAAGTGTTGGATTTTTCTGTCAAAGGATCAATAAAGGCATAAAAACGGGGAAACAATTCGGTAAATTTTGTCAGTTTACTTTTATCTGATCGTGATATTCCGAAGGGCTATATCCAAATTGCTTTTTAAATGCGCGGGAGAAATAGGCGTTGTCGCTGAAACCAACTTTGAAGCAGATTTCGGAAATATTTCCGGCATTTTTTTTCAGGAGATCAGCGGCACGTTGCAGGCGCAATGAACGGATCAGATGGCCGGGGGGCTGGTCAATCAGTGCTTTGAGCTTCCGGTTGAGCTGTGAAAGACTCATGTTGACATGTTCAGCAAGCTTTTCGACGGAGAACTGTTCATCTTCGAAATGCGTTTCGATGGTTTTAACGATTTTTTCCAGAAATTCCTGGTCAACCGAAATGGAAGTGACTTCTGATGGCCTGATGACCGTAGTTTTGCTGAAACGTTTGCGGAGCTGCTCGCGCTGATGGATCAGGTTTTTTACCGTGGCTCTGAGTTCTTTTGCGCTGAAGGGTTTGGTAAGGTAGGCGTCAACTCCTGACTCCAGTCCCGTAATTTTATCGTCGAGCGCGCTTTTGGCTGTTAGCATAATTAATGGAATATGGCTGGTTTTTTCGTTGATCCTGATTTCTTTGCAAAACTGGTAACCGTCCATCTTCGGCATCATTACATCCGTAATAATGAGATCGGGGATCTGTTCCTCAGCCACCACCAACCCCTCTTCTCCGTGGCATGCTTCATTCACCAGGTAATCATCTTCAAGTTGCTCCCTGATATAAGATCGAACATCATCGTTGTCTTCAACAATCAGGATGATTTCCCTGCCTTCGGTTGCCGGTTGACTGGAATTATCTGCTTCCGCCAGAAGTTCAGTTTTGTCAAAATTCTCATGAACATTTTCCATCAGAGACTCAACATCCGGAGTTATTTTTTCTTCGGCATAACCTGAACCATTTTTTTCCACAGGCAGTGCAAGGATAAATTCGGAGCCTTCGTCCACAACGCTTTTTACCGTCAGCTTTCCTTTATGAAGTGCGGTGAGTTCTTTCGCTAGCGCAAGTCCGATTCCCGTGCCTTCTTGCTCGCGGGTGCTTGAGCTATCCACCTGGTAAAAACGGTCGAAGATATGTTCCAGCCTGTCTTCAGGAATTCCACAACCTGTATCTTTTATGCTGATGACAATCAATTCGTTTTGCTCCAATGCAATCGTAACCTTAATCTTTCCATTTTCAGGTGTAAATTTGAAAGCATTCGATAAGAGATTGTTAAACACCTTTTCCATTTTATCAGGATCAAAAAAAACCGGAATCTGATTGGAAACCGTTTCAAAGCCAAGTTCAATTTTTTTAGCGGCAGCAAGTGATTCAAACGAAAAGAACAGGCTTTTCAGGAAAGAGACAATGTTATGATTTGCTGCTTTGAGTTCCATACTTCCAGCCTCCAATTTCGACAAATCAAGCAACTCATTGATTAGCGTAAGCAGCCTGCGGGCATTGCGGTTGGCTACCTGGAGTTTCCCTTTTTCCTTTATTTCGATGCCCGATGACATCACACTCTCAATCTGCCCCAGGATAAGGGTGAGCGGAGTGCGGAACTCATGCGAAATGTTGGCAAAAAAGTGTGATTTCATTTGATCCAGATTCCGCAGCGTTTCTGTTTCTACTTTTTCGAGTTTGAGCTGGTTGCGGAGTTGAATTCTGTTCATCTCGTAGCGTCTAACAGCAAACAGCCCCAGGAAAAACAGCAGGATGTACAATGAAATCGCCCACCAGGTAAACCACCAGGGTGCTAATACCTGAAAACTGTAGGTGACCGGTTCACTCCAAACACTATCAGGACTTATGGCCCGGAGTTTAAAGGTGTAAGTTCCCTGCCTGAGGTTGCTGTATTCAGCCGTGGTCTTGTTGCTCACAGGGCTCCATTGCTTATCGCTACCTTCGAGCATAAACTGGTACCGGACCAAAAACGGTTTAGCGGTTTCGATGCCCACAAAATCGAAGCTAATAACGTTGTGTGTGTATGGCAATACCAGGTTTTCCGGAATCGCATGGAATGGCCTGATATGGTCAAAGCGGATTTTGCGGAATTTACTGATCAATGTATCTCGTTCACTTTCATTCAGTTGCTTTCCGAAAACACTTAATTCGTTATGCACGTAGGCAGGGATACTTTTTGGGGATTTTATGATATCACTTTTAGAAGCTCGTGCTCTTTGAAGGCTATGCCAGCTGATGTTTTCATGATTTATGCCTATGTTCTGGATAAAGACATGCGGAGCCCGGCTATTTCTGCTTACGGCGTTATAGTCAAAACGCACCAGTTTATCGCCGGTTCCTGCCCAAACGAATCCCCGACTGTCGATGATCATGCTGTAATTGTTGCTAACATCTTTTATCGGGTAACCTGTTTTTTGGTTGTAATATTCGATGCCTCCTTTTGTAATATGGCTAACAGTTGAATCTAAACCACCTCGGAGGATTGTTAACCCCAGGCTTGTCCCAATTATAATATTTCCATCTTCATCTTCAAGAATGCCATAAACCACATCGTTTGCAAGGCCATTTGAAGTATTGAAATTTTCAAAAATGTTCTCAGTTATGGTTGAAACTCCGTTATGGGCCAATATCTCAATCCATTTTTTTCTCACTACAGATACTCCCCCACCCCAGCTTCCGATCAACAGATTTCCCCATCTATCTTCGGTAACGATAGATAATTTGTTGTCGGGCAGTCCCTGTTCTTTTGTGAAATTGATAAAATTCTCGCCATCAAACCTGCTCAGCCCGCCGCGGGTTGCAAACCAGATCGCCCCTGTTTTATCTTCATGGGTGTTCCAGACCGTATTGTGCACCAGTCCTTGAGAGGTGGTGTAATTGGTGAAGGATTTTCCATCAAATTTGCTTAATCCTCCTTCGTAAGTTCCAGTCCAGATGTTTCCTTTGCTGTCTTCCTTAAGGCTTATCACGCTGCGTGTAATCAGGCCTTGTGCTGTGCTATAGGTAGTAACAGATTTACTGTCTAATTTACTTAGTCCATCGCCTGAACCGAACCACAAGCTGCCTGCTTTATCAATTATCATGTTCATTGCATTACCATTTCTGAGCCCTTGCGCGGCTGTATAATTGGTAAAGTATCCCTTGTTCCGGTTCTGATGGTCCAGGGTGAATTTTGTAATCCCGCCGCTCCCGGCCCCTATCCAGATGTCACCCTTTTTATCTTCGGCAACCGAAAAAACGGTTTTGCCTGAAAGTCCCTGACTGGCCGTATATTCAATGGTACTTCTGCCATCATATCTGCTTAAACCATTGCCCTTGGTACCAAACCAAATGCTGCCTGTATTGTCTTCGACCATGCAAACTATAACGTTGCCAGCCAATCCCTGCCGGGTTGTGTAATTTATAAATGAGGCATCCCTTTTCCTGAATTCAGAAACACCTTCTTCCGACGCAAACCAGATATTGCCTGCCCTGTCTTCCAGTATGGAAGTAATCCGATTGCTCACCAGCCCGTCATCTGTTGTATATTTGACTGCAGCAGCATATCGGGTGCCCGCTTTTTCTGGATCAAAACTTACAACGCCATCGTTGGTTCCAAACCAAATCAGCCCATCCTGATCTTCCTTCATGCAGTTAATTAAAATGTCATCCAAGCCTATTGATTGTGAATAATCGGTAAATGAAACCTTTCTCTTTGAATCAGTAGCAGGATCATATTTCATAACACCGCGATCAAAGGATACCCAGATGCTGCCTTTTTTGTCTTCGATGATAGCCCGGGTTTGATTCCCTGTAAATCCATTTTTCTGGTTGTATTGAACAAACAACACATCCGTTGTATCACTATTTACAGGCAGATACCTGCACAATCCACTGGCTGTGGTAAACCATATATTTCCGCGGCTGTCTTCAACTGATTGAAGAACATCATTATCGGGAAGGCCATTAGCTGTAGTAAAGTTTTTAAATGATACACCGTCATATTTGCTTACGCCACCATAGGTGCTAAACCAGATGTTTCCCCGGCTGTCTTCGGTAATTGCATTGATAAGATTGTGAGGCAAACCATGCGACGAGTTATAATTGGTAAAAGATTTCCCATCGTATTTACTAACGCCGTTGCCGAAAGTTCCAAACCATAGATTCCCTGCTTTGTCTTTAAAGCCGCAAAGAATGCTGCTTAAAGCCAGTCCATGGTCGGTGTTGAAGTTCTGCATGGTGATAAAAAATCCGGCCGGTTGTTTAACAGGTGTTGGTCTGTTTAATATATCTATAGTTTCAGGAGGACGAACATTGGCTAATAAATGAACCACCGGTTTGCCTGCTTTTATTACAACCGGAGGTGCGAATGATTTGGTTTGTGAAAATGGATTCTGGCTAATTGGCTTAGTGTCTGGATTGCATGCAGCCAGGGAAATGAGCAGAATGCCTGCCCAATAGAAAAAGCTAGTCTTTTTTTGCTTATTCATTTTCCCCCGGTTGATTTATTGATTTTTCAAAAACGCTGAAATCTTAAGCTACCGCATCGTCAAAACTGAAGAGCATTTGCTCTCCATCTTTTCTGTATAAATACCAGCAATCAGGAAAGCCGGTTCGTAATTTTTTTTTGCAGCTGGAAATGTTGAGTTCAAACCTTTAGCCATACTTTACTACAAGGCTGTATTAATTCCTGACGGAGAATTTCCTTTTATTGATCTTGATTTCATACTACATCTTTTAGCTTAATGGATTACCTAACCATAGCCTGTGTTACCTGCAGCGTATCAGCATATTGCTGGAATTTGGTAATCTTGCCATCCTTCAACGTCCACAAATGGGTAACCTGAGCCCTGATCACTTTTCCGGTAATATTATGCTTTGCGTTATACCTGGCGGTTACTATTACCCTTGCTTCCAGTGTTACATGATACTCCTGATCCGTAATTGTCCAGTATTCCCAGTCGGCACCAATGCGGCCCATAACTCCCTGAACAACTGCATCAGGTCCGATATAAGGATTTCCGTCAGCATAGGGGAAGTTTTCGGCTTCGTTCCATTCGATTTTGGGATGCATCGCATTCAGAAAAGCCGGGAAATCTCCGGTTGCAAAAGCATTGTACACACCTTTGATAATGGTGAGATTCGCTGACAATTCAACATTTTGAGATGATGATTTTTGTATATTCTCCTTGATGGTGGTTTTTAGTTAAGTGAACGTTAAAATACCAAGAAACTAGTGTTTGATTTCAGTAAGGGGATATTCGGGCATACCCGGAATCCCCTTAAACATTTGTATTATTTTATTCTCATCTTACTTTTTATCCTCGTTGTAAATATCCCTGATGCAGACATATTTCCCATCACGCTTTTCGAACAGCGACATGTATTTACCGGTTTTCACAACATTTCCATCCGCGTCCTTGTCGGTTGCCTTACCGGTTTCAACTACCAGGTCGCCGGCAGCAAAAATATCAACCACTTCGAAAGTAACCGTTGTGTTAGTGGTATCCCTGGCTATATCATCCTGAGCCATCTTTAAAAGGGCATCGCGACCCGAGGCAACCGGGGCATTGTTTACCATGCTCACTGCATCATCAGCATAATAGGCAATAACTGCATTGGCATCGCGGGCGTTTAACCCGGCAGCATAGGCATCTTCAAGAGCTTGTATTTCGGTGCGGATTTGAGCCAGATCTGGTTTGGCTGGTTCCTTGGCTGCCTGCTGGCACGAAGTTGTTGATACTGCAATTGCTACTAATGCAGCAAAAAGAAGACTGAAGCGTGTGTTTTTTTTCATAATGAACAGATTAAGTTAATGGTTAGGTTTAATTGATGATTAATTAATTTAGGCGGCAATAAAAAGAGTATTCAAGCTTTTTCAGATCTGAATTCAGATCATAAATATGGATAAAGTCCTTTAACGTTTATTTCTAAAAATAAACCAATTGGCACGCTATAAAAGAATGGAATGCACAACGCAATGAATTCCTTACTCTGGTAGGAAATAACTTTCTGCGAGTTGTTACGAAGGTGGGATGAGATATTGACTTAATCTCAATCAAAATGAAGCCCAGTCACTTTGAAAAGGTAATCGGCACAATTAAACTGGTATTTTCAAAACATCTATTTGATGCTTTGAAGCAGTTTCTGCAAGTAGACTTGTTTTGTCTGTTCCCTGTTTTCCTTACAAAAGCCCGTAAAAAAATGATGCTTCCCTATAAATGAAATTTGTGTATTACGCCATTTCTCCTCGGTCAAATCAGGATTTATAGATTGCAGTTCCCTGAATAAATCATTGGCTGTGCGCTCAAAAGCTTCTGTTCCAAGGTATTCAAGATCAGCATCGGCGAGGATTTCCTCCAGTTTATTTTCTGGTGATTGTGGTATTTGGGTAGCCATAATCATACCACATACAATTTCGATATCTGCTGCCGGGGTTCCATAGACAGGTAAGTAATGTCGTGCCAGGTTACAGCTTTCTTCTTCATGATTTTTATAGGTTTTAATGTAGCCTGTATCATGCCACAACGCAGCTAATTCAATCAATTCAAGCTCTTCGGGTGTACAATTTTCATGTTTACCGATTGCTAAAGCTGTTTCAATTACATACAAGGTATGCATAAAATTATGATAGTAATAATTTTCAGGTAGGTTCTCTTTCAATAAGTTAATGACAAATTCTTTCATCTGTGCTTTACTTTGCATGGCCTTTTGATTTTAAAACTCCGCCTGTAGCTTCATTAATACTCTGACTATAAATAAATGCCCTGGGGTCAATCCCTGTTACCGCTTCTTCAATCTGGCTAATTTCCAGGCGGGTAACTATTGTAACTATTATTTCGCATTCGGTTTTAATATGGAAACTGCCCGGCAAGAAGCCCCGCTCGCCTTTATAAACGGTTATGCCCTTCCCTAATTCATTCACAAGCAGATCTTTAACTTTTTCGTGTTCGGAGGAAATTATATTTATTGCTGTATATTGCTCTATACCATCAACAACATAATCAGTTGCCCTGGTTGCTGCATAATACGTTATAAGCGAATACATGGCTGTTTCGATACCAAAATGAAAAGCCGCCCCGGCAAAGATGAATGTATTAAATAACATAACAATTTCACTGTTGGAGAACCCTGTCCTGCGCCTGGTAAATACAGCAATTACTTCAGCTCCGTCAATTACGCCTCCGCTTCGTATTACCAGGCCAACTCCTGTCCCGATAAGTATTCCACCAAATATAGCAATTAACAGTTTATCAGTTGTAACTGGCTGGATATTAATAAATAGCAGACCAAGTGTTAATAAAATGACTGCCATTGAAGTTTGAAACGCAAAAGTTTTACCTATACGTTTATACCCCAGGTAAATAAACGGAAGATTAAAAAGACTGATAAAAACACTAATGTTGATATGCGTGATTTCATGAAGCAAAATTGAAATTCCGGTTACTCCTCCATCCATAAACTGGTTGGGAATCATAAACCCTTTTATAGCAAATACAGCCATTCCTGCACCAACAAAAATCTGCAACAGGTTCTTAGGATTCGCTATGATTTTCCAGTTTACAAAGTCATTTTTATACGTATTCGTCATTACCAAACTAAGGATTTACGTTATTTATTATTCAAAGTATTTAAGGCCTTCAGACTCTAATTTGTTATAATCACATATGTTCATGTTTATATTTATGATAATTTAACAACAAATGGCTGACATTGTTTAAACAGGTGGCTTTTAAGTATATGAATGTATTCCGACGAAACTTGGAAACAATTTGCTACCATCCTTTAAACCTGATTGGAATATTCAAGTCCAATTGATTCAATTTGCAGTGCACCGTTAAAATATAGTTAACAATGTAAACTATTTAAGAAATACGTTACTTTTGTCTGAAATTACATCATGTCACCTGACTTACTTTTGAACGAACAGCCTTTAGGCCGGATGCTTACCATGCTGGGGAAAGGATATCTGAATCTTCTAAGGTTCAGACTTCAGCATCTTGATATTGATCGCAACTATTACGCGCTGGTTCTTATCGAAAGACAAGATGGAATAATTACCCAGCAGGAACTTGCTGTATTACTAGATTCTGACAAGGTGAGTATTGTTCGGATTGTTGATTACCTTTCGGGAAAAGGATATGTTAAACGTATGCGTAAAACCGATGACCGGCGCAAACACAGCCTGCATCTCACGGCTAAAGGAAAGCAGGCGATACCCGAAATAAAAAAATCTTTTTCCGATTTAAATGAAATTGTACTGAATGGACTTGAGAACAATCAGATTTCGGATTTAACTCAGACCATCAGCAGAATTAAACGAAATATAATTCTTAATACTGAACCAAAATGAGGTTTATTCAACTTTTAACATTGCCCCTTTTAATAGCGGCTGTACTTTCATGCAAGAGCAAAGCAAATGATAAAGCGCCGGAAAAAGATAAACCACCAGTCCCTGTAGATGTTATTATTGCAGCAAACACTAGTTTCTCTTCCGATATTGAAGTAAACGGCGCTGTTCTGGCCGACGAAATGGTAGAACTTCATCCTGAAGCCGGTGGCAGGCTTACCTACCTCAATATTCCTGACGGAGCATTTGTTACAGCCGGCACCATCCTTGCCAAAGTGAATGACGCTGATCTTCAGGCACAGCTGCAGCAGCAGAAAGTTCAACTCGAACTGGCAGAAAAAACTGAACAAAGGTTGAGTAAACTCCTTGCTGTTAACGGTGTTGATCAGGCTTCGTACGATGCTGCTATCAGCCAGGTAAATTTATACAACGCCAATATTAATGTATTAAAAGCTCAAATTGACAAAACTGTAATCAAAGCTCCGTTTTCTGGTCGTCTCGGATTACGGCTGGTGAGTGAAGGTGCATATGTTACTACGTCAACGGTTATCGGTACCTTACAGAAAACTGACAAGATTAAGATTGATTTCGCAGTACCCGAAACGTATGAAAAACTTATTAAGGCAGGAAATACTGTTTCAATACAGACCAATTCCTCCAAAGAGCTGTTAACGGCAACTATAACGGCTATTGAACCTCAGATTAACTCATCAACACGAAATCTTAAAGTCCGTGCACGACTAAATAATGGCAATATCAGCCCGGGTGCTTTCGTAAAAGTTTTGCTCAACCGGAAATTCAGCGGAATAGCTGTACCAACAAATGCAGTTATTCCCGATGCACTTTCCAATCAGCTTGTGCTTGTTAAAGGAGGAAAAGCCGTTTTTCAAAATGTTGAAATAGGTATCCGCAATAAAAACAATGTCGAAATAATGAGTGGCATCATTCCAGGAGATACCGTGGTTGTAAGCGGGGTTTTATATGTAAGGCCTAATGGCAATGTAAAAATAAAGAATATAAAGAGGACTGAACCATAGGACTTCCTTTTTCGGAATCATAACTTTCATTAAGGTCAACTGATAAAAATGCTCTCAACTCCAGCTCAACTCTAAAAAATGAATATTTCAGAACTATCTATAAAAAGGCCTATCCTGGCAACGGTAATGAACCTGCTCCTTATACTTTTCGGGGTAATCGGGTTCACGTTTCTTGGCGTCAGGGAGTACCCTGCTATCGATCCGCCGGTTATCACGGTCAGCACTTCATATACTGGCGCAAATGCTGATATTACCGAAAGCCAGATCACTGAGCCGCTGGAAAAATCGATCAATGGAATTCCCGGGATCCGAACCATTACATCAACTAGTTCAGTTGGCCGGAGCACAATAAATGTCGAATTTAATATTGATGCCGACCTCGAAGCTGCGGCTAACGATGTGCGCGATAAAGTCAGCCAGGCTGTCCGGAATTTACCTCAGGATATTGATGCTCCGCCGGTTGTAACAAAATCGGATGCAAATAGTGATTTTATTATTCTGATGGCAGTTCAAAGCCCGACCAAAGGCCTGCTCGAATTAAGCGATTATGCCGAAAATGTGCTTCAAAACAAATTCCAAACCATTCCGGAAGTAAGCGCTGTAAATATCATCGGGCAGAAACGCCCTGCCATGCGTATATGGATTGATCCTGATAAACTCAATGCTTACAATATCACTTTTAACGATATAACCAATATCCTGAATAAAGAAAATGTTGAAATCCCCTCAGGGAAAATATATGGTAACAAAACCGAATTAACAATAAGAGCCTTAGGTAATCTTACTACTGAAAAAGAATTCCGCGATCTGATTATCAGAGGCGACGAAACTGGAATTATCAGACTTGGTGATATTGCCACCGTAGAGCTCGGCCCCGAAAACTATGAGAGAAGCTGGAAACTAAATGGTGTTTATGCTGTCGGCGTTGCGATAACCCCCCAACCCGGAGCTAA
>CAZBZA010000010.1:0-5194 GCA_964495865.1 uncultured Lentimicrobiaceae bacterium | reverse complement strand
CCATTGATTGATATCCCTATTTCGCTGATTTTCACATTCTTCATTATGTATGTAGCCGGATTTTCGGTTAATATTCTCACTTTACTGGCTATCATTCTGGCGACAGGACTGGTGGTGGACGATGGAATTGTGGTAACCGAAAATATTTTCCGCAAAATTGAAGATGGAATACCCGTCAGGAAAGCCGCTATTGACGGAAGTAAGGAAATATTTTTTGTAGTAATATCCACATCCATAACATTAGCAATAGTATTTCTTCCTGTACTTTTTTTACAGGGTTTTGTAGGCAGTTTATTCCGCGAATTTGCGGTAGTATTAGCTGTGGCGGTGCTTGTTTCGGCTTTTGTTTCTCTTACAATTACGCCTGTTCTCAATATTTTTCTGAACCGCAAAGGAGCACAACATGGCAAATTCTACAACAGCACCGAACCTTTCTTTTCAGGAATGGAAAGCGGGTATAAAAATATGGTTACCCGCTTTATAAAATACAGATGGATGGCATGGGCAATAGTAGCAGCGTGTTTCGCGATAGTATATTTTGTGGGTACGAGTTTACAGAGTGAGATTGCCCCGTTAGAAGATAAAGGAAGTATACGTCTTCAAATATCTGGTCCTGAAGGAGCAAGTTACCCGTATATGATGCAAACCGGTGACAAAATTGCGGATTACCTTATTGATTCAATTCCGGAAGCGGAGTTTTCATTTATTTCAATACCCGGATTCGGAAGCAGCGGTTTGAATAGTGGTTTCGGACGGGTTGGATTTGTGCCTGCCAATGAGCGCGATCGTACCCAAAATGAAATTGCACAGGACCTGGGTAAAAAACTGGGCCGTTTCAATGATGTAAGAATCTTTCCGATCCAGGAACAAACAATTGCTGTCGGACTTGGGTCAAGAGGATCACTTCCTGTTCAGTTTGTGATACAAAACCTTGATTTTGAGAAACTCAGGAATATAATTCCGAAATTTCTCGACTTGGCCAGGGATGACAAAACATTTCAGAATGTAGATGTTAACCTGAAATTCAATAAACCACAAGTCGATATCTCCATCGACAGGATAAAAGCACGTGAATTCGGACTTACAGTTACCGATATCTCCAGTGTGTTACAAAGTGCATACAGTGGACGGCGATTGGCTTATTTCATCATGAATGGCAAACAGTACGAGGTAATCAGCCAGGTAGGACTTAAAAACCGCCAGGCACCAACTGATATTTCGAACCTTTATGTACGCAATAACAAAGGGGAAAATATTTCGTTGGCATCAGTCATAAAAGTTGAGCCTAATGCCATGCCGCCATCACTTTATCACTTCAACCGTTACAAAGCAGCTACTTTTTCGGCTTCCTTAGCCGAAGGTAAAACCGTTGGCGATGGAGTTAAAGCCATGCAGGCTATTGCCGATAAGTTGCTCGACGAAAGTTACCAGACTTCACTCAGCGGTCCATCGCGCGATTATGCCGAAAGTTCATCAAATACTGCTTTCGCGTTTTTACTGGCACTTGTACTAATTTTCCTTGTTCTAGCCGCTCAGTTCGAAAGTTTCAGGGATCCGCTTATTATTATGATCACTGTGCCTTTAGCAATAGCAGGCGCTGTACTCAGCCTGTGGATTTTTGATCAAACCCTGAATATCTTCTCTCAAATCGGAATGATTATGCTTATTGGCCTTGTGACCAAAAACGGAATTCTGATTGTTGAATTTGCCAATAAAAAACGTGAAGCCGGACTTTCAAAACGTCAAGCAGTTATTGAAGCTGCTACACTTCGTTTACGACCAATTCTGATGACCAGTCTTGCTACATCGCTTGGTGCACTTCCAATTGCACTGAGCTTAGGTGCTGCCGCTACAAGCCGTATTCCTCTTGGAATTGTTGTTGTTGGAGGAATACTTTTTTCACTGATTCTTACCTTGTTTGTGATTCCTGCGGTTTATACTTTTATATCAGGGAAAAAGGAAATAGAGGAAGATTTGAACGATGAAGTGATATGAAAAAGGGTTTAGGGTTTAGGGGTTAGGGTTTTGGAATTTGGATCTTGGGTTTTGGATCTTGGGTTTTGGAATTTGCCTGCCCGCTGCAGGCGGGGATCCTGTATTTTGTTAAAAGCGCTGATAATCGAATGATTAATCATTGCAGTAGTTTAATTCTGGTAATTAAATAACTGAAAAAAAAATATGAATAAATGAAATTTTCAATAAAAACAGCTTTGCTGATTACCGCACTTAGCCTTTCGTTAACTATAAAGGCCCAGTATGTATTTACTGTACAAAATGCTATTGATACTGCGTTGCTGAATAATTTCGATATACAGATCGCCAAAAACAATGTGGAAATCGCCCGCATGAACAATACATACGGAGTTGCCGGAGGACTGCCCTATATCTCAGCCAGCGCTGGCGATAACGGATCGCTTACCACGATAAACCAGGAATTTAGTGACGGAACAGAAACAAATGTCAATAACCGGAACGAAAATGCTGTTAACGCAGGTGTGTCGGCCGGAATAGTGCTGTTTAACGGATTCAGGGTTACGGCAACCAAAGAACGCTTAAGCCGGTTGCAGGATCTTAGTGAGATTCAGCTAAACCAGCAGGTTCAAAGTATTATTGCTGATATTATGGTTACATATTACGATATAATCAGGCAGCAAAACTACCTCAGGATTATCGAAAATACACTTGAGGTTTCGCAGCAGAAACTGGATATAGTTAATGTTAAAAATAATGTTGGAATGGCTGATGCCGCCGAAATCCTGCAAACACAGAGTGATGTTAATTCAGCTGAGCAATTGCTTGAAATTCAGAAACTTGTTATTGAGCAAAACAAAGCGGATTTATTGTTGCTTATCAATGCCAAAGCGCAGAATCCTTTTTCCGTTTCCGACAGTATATGGGTCGATAAATCGCTGCAACTGGATTCAATCCTCACTTACCTGAACCGAAACCCGCAATACCTCAGCGCTGATCAGCAGGTTTTAATAAATGAGCAACTGGTAAAAGAGGTTACATCGCAGCGTTATCCATCCGTAAAACTAAATGCAGGATACGATTTTTACCATGCTAACAGCAATAATGCTTCGCTCATTATGAATCAAAATTACGGTCCTACTGCCGGAGTTTCACTTCAGGTTCCTATTTTTAACGGTAATATTTACAAAACCCAGTCGGACGTTGCAAAAATACGTGTCAATAATTCGAAACTCGAAAAGGAAAGCCTGCTAAACTCCCTTACTACTCAGGCAACAAAACTCTACAGAACTTACACCACAACATTGCAACAAATTGAATCGCAAAGAGATAACTTCGAAATGAACACGAAACTTCTCGAAGTTGTAATGCAGAAATTTAACCTTGGCCAATCAACCATACTAGATGTAAAAGCCGCACAAACCAGTTATGAAAATGCCGCTTACCTGCTTGTGAATTTGTTGTACTCCGCAAAAGTTGCGGAAATAGAGTTGAAACAGTTAACATATAGTCTTTCTTACTAAGAAGATTAAAATTCAATCGGTTACTTGAAGGTATTGATTATTAGTTTGTAACAGAAGCATAAAACAGAATAATTTCGAAAATATAGCAATAAAAAAGCCCCGCTTTCGGCAGGGCTTTTTCAAGAATCCTTTATGTCTGTGTAAATTAAATCACTTTAACATTTACGGCGTTTAATCCTTTTTTGCCTTCTTGAAGATCAAATGACACCTGGTCATTTTCTCTGATCTCATCGATCAAACCTGTAACGTGAACAAAATATTCTTTGTCCGATGCGTCATCTTTAATAAATCCAAATCCTTTTGAATCATTGAAAAATTTTACTGTTCCTTTACTCATGATGTTTTTAATTTTGTATTAATTTTCGCAAAGATACAACTTAATACACACGCAACGCATTTTACAGAAAAAAAAATATTTTATATCCTGCTTGCATTTTGATTTTTAATCTGAATTTTCATAAACAAACATTAAATATGAATTCAATCCCCGATCTACAATTGAATAAAACCTGAACTATTTTCGAAGAATTACTATCAATCATGGTTAGTAATATTACACGATTTTTACCGATGTCATTGATATCGATCCCATTACAGATTTATCATTAAAAAAGGAGACTTCTTCTTTTTCCGTTTTCAGAGCCAGGGTATAGAGCAATGGCAGGTAATGTTCAGGCGATGGGACGGATAATTCTATTTCGCGGCCCAGTTTCTGATAATTAATTAATTGCTTGTGATCATTTGAGAGTATCAATTTTTTGAACTTCGAATTTGCTTCCTGTGCCCAATCGAAGCCGGTGTCGGGTTTTTGCCAATCGATCATTCGCAGGTTATGAACCATGTTACCGCTTCCAATTATTAATATCCCTTTATTTCGCAGGGCAGCCAGTTGTTTCGCCAGGTCGTAATGATATTGTGCGTCCTGACGATAATCGAGACTCAGCTGAATAACGGGAACATCAGCTTCAGGAAAAAAATGTTTTATAACGCTCCATGCCCCGTGATCAAGGCCCCAGGAATTATCGAGCCCGATAGCGGTTTTTTCGACAAGATTTTGTGTTTCGGCAGCCAATTCAGGACTTCCGGGTGCCGGATATTGAACATCAAAGAGTTGCTGGGGAAAACCTCCAAAATCGTGAATTGTGTTTGGCTTTTCCATTGCAGTTATAAAAGTCCCTTTTGTTTCCCAATGAGCTGATATACAAAGAATAGCAGCTGGTTTCGGTAAATTCCGGCTAACATTTTGCCAGCCATTGGTAAACTCATTTTGCTCAATGGCATTCATGGGGCTCCCATGGCCTACAAAAAGCACGGGAAAAGCTTCAGTATTTTCGAAAGGATCAGTAAGAAATTTGAATTTATTCAGGTTCATAGTAAAACCGGCTAGAGGTAAAACAGATAGTAATTGTAAAAAATCTTTTCTTTTCATCGTGAAACTGATTTCATTGATGAATTAACATTCATCTTAATCCTTTTGTTCCAAAATAAAAAAATGAGCTGAGAAGTAGCTTTAACCAAAAGGCTTATCCATTTCAAAATCAGGAAGGTAAAAATCGCTGCTTTCCAATTCCTGAATCCAACCTTTGTAAAAACCCAAACATTCGAGTTCTGATTTAACCCGTTCATATTCTTCATTTAATAATGCACGCCCTAATTCAGGATGGTTTTGAACTGCCGGTGTCGGAAAATATTGTGCCATT
>CAZBZA010000009.1:1809-26109 GCA_964495865.1 uncultured Lentimicrobiaceae bacterium | reverse complement strand
CGGAAATGGAAGGATAGAGATCGGGGATCACATTTACAATATAGGATAACGAATCGCGGTTACTGAAATATTCGTTTCCAATGATTACTGAGTAAGGAGTACCCGCAATCATTCGTGAGGAAATAGAAAACGTATTTGATTTATCTGCTACCACTTCGTTTAGCTTCCCTCCTATCCTGAATGACAGTTTACGTGTGTCGCGGGTATAAAACTTCCAGGTGAGGCGCGTTCCGGACGGCACTGTAATATCGCCGGTATTCGACAAGGTTTCATTCTTTCTGTCCAGGTAAGCTGGATATTCAGTTTCTACATCGAAGGCAAGTATGATTGGTTTAGGCAATATCTTGATTGTATATTCCTTTGAATTATACTGTTCAGCAGTGATAATAAACGGAGTATTGGTTTGAAGATTACGAAAAGTATAGCTATATAGCACATTACTTTCTTTCTCCATCCTGTAGTTTGCCTGGTTCGAACTAATAAAAAGCTGAGCCGGAACTTCATCTCCTTCTATTTTAACTTTCACAGTAAAATCATCCTGTTGAACAGCCTGAAGTTTTTCATTAAGGACTTTTATCGTAAAAGGCGCCGGTCGTTCAAAAACTTCATTATGGTTAATTAATCTTTTTGACGGAGCAATAATAAGAGAAGGAGAAATAAGTAAAGCCGCAAGCAGAAAAACCATAGGCGGCAAAGCAAACTTCAGGTATTTCCTGTTTTTCTTCAAATCAACCGCATCCGCAAAAGGGATGGGTTGTAAATGATTGATTTTTTGGTCAATACTAGCTTTGATCAGATCACTGCTTTCTTCGCTCTTTGTTTCGAGACTGTGTAATTGCAGCGTATTCAGAAGCACATCTTTAACTTCGGTAAAATGCTTACCAATAATATCAGCAGCCTGTTCGTGATCTATAATTTTTCCTAACTGAATAATCTGACCAAGAGGAATAACAATATAACGGGCAATTATAAAAATAGCAGTAACCAGAAAAGTATAAAAAAGTACACTCCTTGTGCCGGTACCAAACCATGAAAAATACTCAAGCAGTACAATAAGAATAAAATACGTACCTAAGGCTGCCAGCGAATAGAGCAACCCACGGATGAGTAGATTCTTATAATATTTCCGGATAAACTCATCGATCTTCCGGATCAGTAATGCATAATTGCTTTCCATCAGTTTAAGCTTGTCAACATCGTAATAACGAAAAAACTCCGAATTGCGTGTTGTTAACTATTTAACCCGCAAAGGTAATAATTTAAGCAAAGCCTTTCCTGAACCCTGTTGGGATTTCATGTGACTGATCAGAAATTGAGCATCAATAAGATAACTCAGAATCAAAAGTAGCAGCACCACCAAGGTTTATCAACTACTTTCCCCCACTTGTCAGGGTTTTGTATCTTTGCTGCTTCTAAACCTATTGAATTATGCGCGAAGTACGAGTACGTTTTGCACCCAGCCCGACAGGCCCGCTGCACATTGGCGGCGTTAGGACAGCTCTTTACAACTACCTTTTTGCCCGTAAAAACGGCGGTAAGTTTATTCTTCGGATTGAAGATACTGACCAGGGCCGTTTTGTACCCGGTGCCGAACAATATATAATCGAATCTCTGACCTGGAGCGGGATAATTTTCGATGAAGGAGTTCATACAGGAGGTCCTTATGAACCCTATCGTCAAAGCGATCGCAAAGAGATATATCACCAGTACGCCTTGCAACTTCTCGAAAACGGAACGGCTTATTATGCATTTGATACTCCCGAAGAATTGGATGTAATGCGAAAAGAGCATGAGTCGCGGAAAGAAACTTTTCAATATGGGCCTCAAACCCGCATGGGATTAAAAAATTCGCTGACCTTACATGAAAGTGAAGTGAAAACAATGCTCGATGCTGGTGTTCACTATGTTATACGTGTTAAAATACCTGATCATGAAACTATTTCGGTGCAGGATTTGATTCGTGGTGAAGTTCATGTTGATTCAGCATTGCTTGATGATAAAGTGCTTTATAAATCTGATGGAATGCCGACTTATCACCTGGCCAATGTTGTTGACGATTACCTGATGAAAATTTCGCATGTAATACGAGGTGAAGAATGGCTGCCTTCAGCTCCGCTGCATGTTTTGCTATACCGTTACCTGGGATGGGAAAACGAAATGCCGGAATTTGCCCATTTACCTCTTTTACTGAAACCTGATGGAAATGGTAAGCTGAGTAAGCGTGATGGCGACCGCCTGGGCTTCCCTGTATTCCCATTGCGATGGACGGATCCAAAGTCGGGTGAAGTATCATCAGGCTACCGCGAAAGTGGTTATTTGCCAGAAGCATTTATTAATATGCTGGCCTTCCTGGGATGGAATCCCGGAACTGAGCAGGAACTCTTTTCGATGGATGAACTCGTCGAAAATTTTAGTATTGAGCGGGTGAGTAAATCGGGCGCCAAGTTTGATGTAGAAAAAGCGCATTGGTACAATCATCAATACCTTTCAAAAAAATCTCCCGCTGAGCTTGCTCAGTTGCTGATCCCAATCCTGGAAGAAAAAAAGATCGAAGTCTGTGTCGAATATGTTGAAAAGGTTTGTGCTCTTATCCACGACCGAGCTGTATTAATACCTGATCTCTGGAATCAGTCACAATTCTTTTTCCTCGATCCTGAAGCATACGATGAAAAAGTGGTTGCTAAAATCTGGAAAACAGAAACCCCTGCCCTACTCAGCGAATATATTCAGGTATTGGAAGTTACCGAGCCATTTACCAAAGAAAATATTGAATTGAATACAAAAGCATTTGTGCAGGAAAAAGGAATTGGAATGGGGCAGCTAATGAATCCCTTCCGCCTGACAGTTGTTGGAACCAATGCCGGTCCGGGAATGATGGATATGGCCGCCGTAATCGGAAAGGAATATATAATATCACGGATACAAAATGGAATTGAAAAAATAAAGATTTGAAATAGAAAAGGTTGCCAGAAATGAGCAACCTTTTTTTTTGTGGAGATTTTAACTTTTTGATTTAAAATTATGAAACTAAGATTTCTCTAAGTTACAATAATATTTTAAGCTCTTTTGGGTTAAAAAAACGTTACCCTATGCTCACCTGCAAAAAAATATTAAAATCTCAGGGGCTTAAAACTGCTGTAAATACGGCTGTTCAGGAAATTTCACATTATATATTTCATTGAAAATAATGCATTTAGGGATGTTGCTAAATAGCTATTTAAACCTAAAAAAATGAAGGCAAAATCTAAGCAGTTTTGGACAAAAATTCACTTTTATAAAAAAACCTACTCTATCAAATTTTGTTGCAAACAATATTGCAAAAATACAACCTTATGAAGAGCTTCCCACTTCCTGAAAAATCACTTCGTTTCCAATCGGAACCTAAACAAAAAATCCCGCTCATCGCGGGATTTTTAATGTTGTCCGACCAGGGCTCGAACCTGGACTCTTCTGATCCAGAATCAGACGTGTTGCCAATTACACCATCAGACAGTTTTGTGTTTTGGAGGTGCAAAATTATACTTTTTTTCAAACTATGTATCAGAAATAGTAAGAAATTTTAAACCTGCTTCGATTTTGTCCAGGGGTCTTTCAGAGCTACGGTCCGGTTAAAAATAATTTTTTCTTTATTAGTCTCAGGATCAACACAAAAATAACCAAGACGCTCAAACTGAAATCTGTCGCCGGATTTACAATTGCTAACCGAAGCTTCAGCGTAGGCCGTAATAACTTTTAAAGAATCGGGGTTAAGATTTTCTTTAAAGTCGTGACCTTCCTCAACATTTTCAGGCGTTTCGGTAGCAAAGAGTCGGTCGTATAAACGAACTTCAACCGGAACGGCATGAGCTACGGAAACCCAGTGAAGCGTACCCTTTACTTTTTTATTGCTGTTAGGTCTGCCACTGCGTGTATCGTCCTGATAGGTACAATGAATTTCAGTAATATTACCGTCTCCATCTTTTTCAATTGATTCACATTTAATGATGTAGCCATATTTTAACCGCACTTCACCACCTGGTTTAAGCCGGAAAAATTTCCCTTCCGGATTTTCCATAAAGTCTTCGCGCTCGATATACAGTTCCCTGCTGAACTGAACTTTACGGTAACCTCCTTCAGAATCTTCAGGATTATTTATGGCTTCGAGTTCTTCAACCTGTCCTTCAGGATAATTATCAAGAATAAGTTTTACCGGATTGAGCACCGTCATAACACGGTTCGAACGCTTGTTCAAATCTTCGCGAACACAAAACTCGAGCAAAGCCACATCAATCAACTGATCGCGCTTGGCAATTCCAATGGTATCAGCAAAGTTGCGCAAGGATTCGGGAGTATAACCCCGGCGGCGTAATCCACAGATGGTAGGCATTCGGGGATCGTCCCAACCAGTAACTACTTTTTCATTTACAAGCTGAAGCAGTTTGCGCTTGCTCATTACGGTATATGTGAGGTTTAATCGGGCAAATTCTATTTGTCGCGGACGATAATCACCTTCGGCAACCTGGTTGAGGTACCATTCGTAAAGTGGCCTGTGAACCTCGAATTCGAGCGTACAAATGCTATGTGTTATGCCTTCGAGATAATCGCTTTGGCCGTGAGCATAATCGTACATAGGGTAAATGCACCATTTGTTGCCTGTACGGTGATGATCGGTATGCAGGATACGGTACATAATCGGATCGCGCATCAGCATATTGGGATGAGCCATATCAATTTTTGCCCGTAAAACCCGGCTTCCGTCAGGGAATTCACCGTTTTTCATACGGGTAAAAAGGTCGAGATTTTCTTCAGGAGTACGCGTACGGTATGGACTTTCTTTACCGGCACGGGTCACCGTTCCGCGGTATTCACTTATTTGTTCGGCATTCAGATCGTCAACATAAGCTTTCCCTTCTTCAATCATTTTTACAGCCCAGTCATAGAGCTGATCAAAATAATCGGAAGCATAAAACAGGCGATCGTCCCAGTCGAAACCAAGCCAGCGAACGTCTTCCATAATACTATCCACATACTCGGTATCTTCTTTAACCGGGTTGGTATCGTCGAAGCGCAGATTAGCCAAACCATTGTATTTGCGCGCTGTACCAAAATTGAGGCATATACTTTTTGCATGCCCGATATGAAGGTAACCATTGGGTTCCGGAGGAAACCGGGTATGTACACGGCCCTGGTTTTTGCCGCGCGACAATTCTTCTTCAATAATCTGGTGGATAAAATTCAGGGAAGCTTTTTCTTCTGCAGGAGCAATATTATTTTCGTCTGTCATGATGTTCAAGCGTTTAAGCCAGGTAAATTAAAATAATTTGCAAAGGTAAAGTTTATTGGTTTTGAAAAGAGGTTAATAGTTAATGGTTAATAGAAAATAGTTAAAACGATACAGATTTGAAGTATTGAAGTTGCCAGAATACAACTAATTTTGCATTCAACTGTTTTATAATAGATTTGGGAGTTAGGATCCGGGGATTAGAGAATCCTTCCTTTTGACCCATATTTTTTTCCATTAACAAATAACTCATATACCTGATGGGGCTGATTGAAATAGAAGGAATGGACTTTTTTGCCTATCACGGCTGTTTTAAGGAAGAGCGTGTAATTGGTACTCGTTTTACTGTGGATGCCTGGCTTACTGTGGATACATCCGAATCCGAAACCAGCGACGAACTTAAACACACGGTAAATTACCAGGCCGTATATGCGCTTATCAGGCACGAAATGGAACAACATTCGCATTTGCTCGAACATGTTGCCAGGCGGGTAATAGATGCCATATACAGGGATTTCCCCGAAGTGAGTCATGTTAAGATAAAAGTCTCGAAACTAAATCCCGCACTTGCACATGGCGGAAAAATAAGACAGGTTAGTGTTACTCTTGAAAAGTAAAAATGTTCGGTTTCGGATGTCGAAATCCGGATATAAATGCATTCTTTAAAAAAATATTGTCCTAAATGAATAACAAGGAACGTCCTTTTGAGCAAAAAAAGTGCCCACGCTGTGGAAATGCTTTTGTGTGCAGCACCTCATCCAAATGCTGGTGTTTTGAATACGATGTTCCAGCCGAAACGATGGAAATGATCCAGGAAAAATGGCAGGGATGCCTTTGCCCCGACTGTCTGAAATCGTTTTCGAGGCAAGCTTAAAAAAGATTTTGTTGATAAAATGTTAATTACTTACCTTTGCACCGCCAAAACAAGGTTTCGTGGCCGAGTGGTTAGGCAGCGGTCTGCAAAACCGTGTACAGCGGTTCGAATCCGCTCGAAACCTCAAAAAATGCTAAAGGATTGAAATTTATAATTTCAATCCTTTTTGTTTTCAGCAACTTAGCCTTTTGGTGAGACAAAGGTTAAAACCCGGGTTCTTCAATGTTTTTAGCAAAATGTTAGCCAATTGTTATCCATACATTTTGTCTCGGGACAACTCCACAATTCAAAATTGTATTGCGCAAGGACTATTTAAAAAAGTCCGTACATTACACTTTTTACTTGCGAATTATTTCGGCAAAACTCCCGAAACCTTTTCCTTTTGCATGAAATAAAATTTTGATCCAGTAAAAACAATGAGTTAAAAATTGTAACAACAGGTAATAAATATATTACTTTTATAGGTATAAATTACAGTGAGCTTTTCAGGATACTGACTAAAGACGGTTGGGTTATCATCCGGCAAACAGGTAGTCATGTAATTTTAAAACATGCTGATAAACCTGGTCAGTTGACTGTACCAAATCATAATTCGAAAGAAGTAAAAAAGGGGTTGCTTACAGCATTACTAAAGCAAGCTGAAATTAAAACCGCAAAGCGATGAAAAAGCCGCAAATAACAATGACTGTCATAAAAGAAGATTCCGGGTATAGTGCTACTGCTACCCATGGCGACAGGCATATATACACTGAAGGTGATACGTTTGATGAACTTAAATCTAACATTATTGAATCAGTAAACCTGACATTTAGTGATTTAAACTTTGTTTATTCCATTGATGAAATCAAGCTTTCTCTGGATCTTCAGAGTTTCTTCGATTTTTATAAAGTGATCAATGCTAAAGCTCTGTCATCCCGAATTGGAATGAATCAAAGTTTATTGGCACAGTATATAAGTGGCAGTAAAAAACCTTCAACCATGCAGAGAAAAAGAATCCTGAAAGGCGTGCAACAGATTGGACGCGAATTATCGGAAATTCAATTTCTTCTTTAACCCAAATTGCGCCATAGCGTAATCGCTGATCACAAAATAGAGGTGTAGCTTTTAAACAATATCCTGCAGAAATCCCTGAGTATATTTCTGATGATTGATTTATGTCCACCTGAAACCTGACTATTAATTAATGCAAAAAGCCTCCCGAAAAGGAGGCTTTTTGCATTATGGGAGTTAAATTTATTCCGCTTTCTTATACACTATCGCAACCACGGTTTTATCATCACCACCCATATTGATAGTCATGCCATAAGGGCGGGAAGGATCAATATTTACCTGGTTCAAACCGGCTCTACCAGTTAATTGTTCCCAAATGGTTACAGCCATATGAACGCCTGTTCCTCCTGTTGGATGACCCCAGCCAATTAATCCGCCTGTAGTATTGATAGGGATTTTTCCATCCCGTGCAGTGTTTCCTTCCGCAACAAATTCGGCGCCTTTACCGTGAGGAGCAAATCCAAGCGCTTCAACAGCCAGAATCCCGGCAATGGTAAAGCAGTCGTGAAGTTCAACAGTGCCTAATTGTTCTATTGTTATACCTGCAGAAGCCAGTGCCTGCCGGCCTGCTTCGCGGATGGTTGTAAGTACGGTAGGCTGAGGAGGATCTTCGGTAATATCGTCAACCGCATGCCCCCACCCTACTACTTCAACTGCATCAGCATAAGCTATGCCGGCACGTTTAAGTCCGTCCTCACTCATAATGGCAATGCCCGATGCGCCATCGCTAACTTTTGAGCAATCGAAAACATTCAGATGATCAGTAAATGATTTTGGATTAGGTTCAGTTAAAGCCAATGCCTCAAGATCTGCAACAGAATTATGATGTTCCTGTGCTGTGGGGCAAAGCCTTGCATTTTCGATTGCATTGCGGAACCAGCGGGCAAATCCTTTCCTTGCATTTTCGCGTCCAAATTCAGCATAATATGCTCCTGCCCTGTCGCTGAACTGTCCGGGGAAAAAGTATGCATGACCGTTTTTCCGTTTGTTGAACCAACCAGCGCCAGCCAGAATATCGGCACCGTAAATGGCTTTTACCGTATTCTGAACCTCTACACCAATGCAAAGAACCGAATCAGCTGTTCCTGCAAGCACCGATTTAATACCGGTAATTAAAGCAAGGCCTCCAGAGGCACATGCTCCTTCGACACTGATTGAAGGTTTGTAGCGTAACCCTCTATCAATCATAGGAATAAAAGCTCCAAGATGAGCTTGTTTATTGAATCGTGCCGACATAAAATTGCCTATAACACTTTCGTCAATATTCTGAGCTCCTCCTACCTGGGAGAGAACTCCCTGGCCTGCTTCTTTCAAGTAATGTTCAAGCCCGGGACGCTCGGTACGCGGATTAAACTCTTTGCGGCCGGTACCAAGGGAAATGGTATTATAACCGGCAGCCATATATATTTTAAGTGATGGTTTCTTCATTTCAAAATGTTTTTATCCGGTTACAAATAATCGTTAATGGGTCCGTAAGCATGGAAGAATCCAGTGAGTAGAACGGTATTCACATCTTTTTCGTTATTGGCAACGCCGTCGTTCACCAACTTACGGGCCGTTTCGCGCGAGTTAAGGGCGTAAGCTATTGCCAGGCCCGCCCCTTTAGACGGAGAAGCCTGTAGCGCTTTATAAGCAGGAATTAAGACCTTATCTTTATCAGAAACCTTTACCAATGTTTTCCAGGGCAATATTTCGGCAGGAGCAGCACCGAGCCAGCTATCAGCAGTTGCCCGGAAAGTATCAATATCAATATACGACCCGGTTAGTTTGTCGATAACAGCCACCGGTTTCCCTTTCTGATATTTAAAGAAGCCATCTTTCTGGCTTCCGTCGCTAAACTGTCCTCCTTTTACACCGCCAAGAACCAATTCGTCGAGCAGTATGCTGTGAAGTTTTTCACCTGTCATATGCGGCTGCATAACACGAAGTATGAACTGAACCACATCAAGCCCAACATAATCCACAAGCTGAAAAATACCCATAGGGCGCGAAAGGAAATCACGGGTAACGCGGTCGATACAGTATATTGCTTCATGCAAAGGCATATAAGATAAAAGCCTTTTTGCCTCCTTAATTCCAAATAAAGCATCGCGCATAAAATGGCCGTTGCCAATAAAACCTGCAATATCATTAGAAGGAACAACCGTTTTTCGGAGGTTCGCGGCATACTTGTTGGCAAATCCGATCATATCAGCAGGGTTTTCGGCTATTGTGATCAGCTCAACCAATTTTTGAACAGCCGGAGGATTATAGAAATGAAATCCCAGAATCCGTCCTTCAAGCGAAGCATTTGTATTCAGCCCGCCAATGGGAACCGAAGAAGTGTTTGTGAAGAACCATGGTTTATTGGAATTATTCTCATTAATCTGGCGGAAGAGTTTTTCTTTCAGCGCCTGATTTTCGCTTACTGCTTCAAAAACAAGTGTTGAATCATATGCTGCTTCAAGGCGTGTAGTAGTTCGAACAACGCTCATCACATCCTGAACATAGGCTTCGATAATTTCACTGTTTTCGATTAGGGCAGGCTTATCGGCATATAGTTTCCGAAGTGCAACAATCTTTTTTTCAGCCGCTTTCAGCACCTGCGAACGAACATATTTTACAAGGCCTACAAGACCTTCGTCGGATGTATCGATGGCATTGAGCACGAATGTTTTTCCTTTGTTTTCGGGTTTCAACATCTGGTCGGCCATTTCGATAGCGGTAAGAAGCAATATTCCGCTTCCCATTTTACCGGCGGCGCCGAGGACTGAAACTTTTTGTATTCGATGCATGTATTCCATTGGGGTTGTTGTTATGAGGTTGGAGATTGGGGAGACAGGCAAAAAAGAGAAGGATCACCACTGAGGTTTGCGTTTTTCGAGGAACGCCTTCATTCCTTCGGTACCTTGTTTGCCAAATAACTGTCCGAAAGACTGGGCTTCGAGCTGACTGCCCTGAGCAAGGCTAACCTGGTAACCCTGGCGGGTAACAAATTTAACCAGTTTAACGGCATCAGGACCTTTGGAAGCGATTACGCCGGCAATACGAAGGACTTCCTCCATCAACAGTTCGGGTTCTACCACTTTCTGAACTAATCCTATCCGCAAAGCATCGGCAGCAGTGAGCATTTCTCCTGTAGTAAGCATAAAAAGGGCATCGCCCATGCCGATAAGCCTTGGCAGGCGTTGTGTGCCGGCATAACCCGGGATAAGGCCCAGGCTAACTTCGGGTTGACCAAATTTAGCTGAAGCTGAAGCAATACGGAAGTCGCAGGCAAGAGCCAATTCGAGTCCGCCGCCAAGTGCAAAACCATTTATAGCAGCAATTACCGGAACTTCGATGGTTGAAAAACCTTTGAAAGTCCTTTGGCCGCGTAGTGAGAATTCTTCGGCTTCCGCTGGTGTTTTATTGACCATTTCAGCAATATCGGCACCTGCAATAAATGCTTTACCTGCACCGGTTATAACCACGGCTGTAAGTTCAGGATCGCGTGCATCATTTGCAATAAGGTGATCCATTTCATCGAAAAACGCGGTATTAAGAGCGTTGAGGCTTTCGGGACGGTTGATTGTTACCAGCAGAGTGCTTCCGTGGCGCACGGGTTGAAGTATTTTATAATCCATCGGTATAAGAATGAGAAAACTGTTGAAGTTCCTTTTTTGAAACAGAAACAAATATAATTATATTTCCATATGTAGAACAAAAGGGGCGGCAAAAAAGTTGGGCGGATGCAAAAGATAGACCCTAAAGAATTAAATTCCTTTCCTGAAAATTTAAAAACAAATACTGAATGCCTGATTTATTCCTATTGATAAAGTCCTTTTACCCTAGGTTTTCCGGCTACAAAATCTTTAAGATAAAAGGGCTCGCAATACGCTGTATCGGCAAAATTACTATTCTCAAATTCACTTAGTGCCAACATACAAACAGCTTCTGCTGAAAGCGCAATGTTGTCACGATATTTAAAATTACTTTTCTCCCCTAACACCGAAATGCATTTTGAAGCACCATCACCAAAATAAAAAATCTCTTTATCGGCAAATTCACCGAAAACATCATCAATTACAACAAGTGCATTAACAGTTTGTATTTCATTTAATTGGTGATCGTACAATGCTGTATAAACTTCCATCCGCCGTGCATCGAGCATGGGGCAAAAAAGACTGTTGTGCAAACTGATGTTTTCAAGTTTACACTTTTGCAATGCTTGCCAGGCCAATGCTTTTAAAGTATCGATTGCAATAATCGGTTTATCGAGGGCATAGCTTAATCCTTTGGCTGTTGAAACGCCGATACGGAGGCCGGTGTAGGAACCAGGTCCCATACTAACAGCAATAGCATCAACATCCTGGTAGCTCAACCCTGCTTCCTGAAATACATCGGCTATGAACCCGGTAAGTGCAGCAGAATGTTCGCGCACTCCAACTGATTCGCGGATAGCCAGCAAATTACCATCATTTACCAATGCTACCGAACATATGGAAGCCGCTGTTTCGATACCCAGAATAATTGCCATGTACAAAGATTTAAAATGAGTGCAAAAGTAGGTTTTTATTACAAAAAAATTCCGTGTTCCCGTTGCTGTTTTCTCAAAATCAGCCTCATGGAACCCGGAATTGCTTTTTCGATTTCTTTAGATCAGAATCTGTTTAACTTTTTTAACTTATGGTAATAACGAGGGGCGACATGGAGAAGGGGCGAGGGGCGAAAACAACTGATTATATATTAATTCCTACTCAATGTTTTTCCGATTACCGACTTTTACATCTAATTACCTTCCGAATTTAAACAGCCGCTCAATACGGTACTACTTTTTTTCGTCGGTGTAAAGATCTTTAGCTTCAACTTTTTTCACCTTGTCATCATGTTTTAGTTTTTTGGAAACAGCGCGGTATGGGGCTGTTATAACTTCCTGGCCTTCGGTAAGTCCTTCCACGATTTGTATGTAGGTATTATCCTGAATACTGGTTTTTACTTTCACCATTTTAGCTTTGCCATTGTCATAAAGGAAAACGTATTCCTGTGCTACTTCAATTTTCTTTTTCGTGTTTTCGGAATTCCCTTCCGATTCCTCAGCACTTTTTGCTTTTTCAACGGCAGCAGCACTGGTATCGGCCCGGGTGGTAACGGCTTGTATCGGAAGAGTAAGAACATTAGCCATGCTTTCAGTCTGAATATCTACAGTTGCCGACATTCCCGGACGGAAAGGCGAATCGTTGGGCTTATCAGCTTTAATAAGATCCTGGTATGAAGATGGTAGTATGCGGATTTTTACTTCAAAATTTGTGACCTGATCGGCGCTTACGCCAACTGTATTGGCCGACGTACTTATCTCGGTCACCACTCCTTTAAATTTACGGTTCTGATAGGCATCCACTTCTACTACGGCTGTATCGTTAAGAGTAACCCTGACAATATCGTTTTCGTTAACACTTACATTTACTTCCATGGTTTGCAGATTGGCAATACGAAGTATTTCGGTACCCGAACCGAACTGTGATGCACCGGCAACGCGCTCACCTTTTTCGATATTCAGTTTTGAAACCGTACCGTCAACAGGGGCGTAAATTGATGTTTTCGACAGGTTTTCCTTTGATTCCTTAACGCCGGCCTCGGCACTTTTTACGTTAAACGAAGCTGCTTTAACACTTTCTTCGGCAGCTTCTACTTCAGCTTGTGCCACTTCAAAATTTGCCTGTGAAGTTTCGAATTCGGCATCGGAAATCGTTTTCTGGCCATGAAGTTTAACATTACGGTCGTAGGCGTTTTTCGCATTTATAAACTGTGACTTTACCTGGGCCAGCCGTGCTTTGGCATTGGCAAGGTTAGCCTGCGATGTATTAAGCGCAGCAATGGTACGGTCGTAATTGGAAAGGTAAATTTCGGGGTTAATTTTTGCAAGCAGCTGCCCGGGTTTTATCAGATCGCCCTCTTTGATATAGAGTTCGATAATTTCGCCCGATACATCAGGAGAAAGTTTTACCTCAAACTCAGGAGCAATTTTTCCGTTTGCCGAAACCACCTCCACAATAGTGCGTTTGGTAACTTTTTCGGTAGAAACTTTTGTTTCGTCGGGTGTCCCGATTAGTCCTTTTTTCTTGGCTATAACTCCGGCTATAAGCGCTATTACAACAAAAGCAATAAGTATCCAGATAATCCTTTTCTTGGTGAACATTGTTGATATGTATTAAATTATGATTCGGTTTTGATTGTTTGTTTGTTTCGAATTAAACCTGCCCGTGATTATTTACGTTTGAGCGATAAAGGTTTACCCATGTAGAAATCGAGGACGGTACTTTTAAAAATGAATTCATATTTGGCACGAAGCTGGTCCGATTCAGCTTTCTCGAGATCTTTTTTCGAATTGTTGTAATCAACTGAATTAAGGGCTCCTACCTCGAATTTTTGATCCGCATACCTGAACGACTCCCGGGCAGCATTTACTCCAATAGTAGCCGCTTCATAATTGTTAAGTGCCGCTTTTGCATCAGCATAAGCTTGCTGAATAGTTTTCCGTAGTTCGAGTTTAGTAAGTTCGAGATTGTGTTTTTGATTCTCCACATTTATTTTTGCCTTGCTGATGGCTGTGCGGGTAGCCCATCCGTTGAAAATAGGGACATTCAGGTTCAGTGCAATTGATTTGTTAAAGTTATCATTAAACTGATCGTTAAATGGTTTGGTTTCATACACCGATGTTCCGGCGAAAGTCCATACCTGTTGTGCCGGTTGTCCGTTAGCATCAGGTATAAAACCTACAGGAGCAGTTGTAGTAACATCAGGAATATAAGGTGTGTAGCTCTTAAGTATCTGGGCAGCACCCGAATATCCTGAGGCCAACGAACCCTGCAAGGTTAGTGATGGCGATTGACCACCCTGAGCAAGTGATAGGCCTAGTTCAGAACTTTTCACCCTCGACTCGGCACTTTTAACGGATGGTTGGGTTTCGAGCGCGTATCCATAAATCTGATCAGGCGAAACAAGTGTAGGCTGCAGGCCCATTTCGAGGTCGGGCGATTCAATAACGAAACCTTCGGTAGTCGGCAAATCAAGCATCTGCGAAAGCGTAAGGTAAGCAATATCGAGGTTGTTACGGGCGCTTACCACCTGCGAGTTTTCGGCAGCCTTTTGCGCTTCAAGAGTATAAAAATCGCCCTGGGCAACAGCTCCTGCATCGACCAGGTTTTTCAATCTCTTCGACTGCAATTCCGTAGCAGCTAATTGTCTTTCGGCCGTAATAGCGAGTTCTTTATAAAATAGAATCTGCAGATAGCCTGTAGCTATAGCCAGCGAAATATCATCCATAAATTTATCCGTATCAAACAGGGCGGCTTCCAGATCCAGTTTACGTTGTTTCACCTGGTTTATTTTCTGAAAACCATCGAAAAGGGTTACAGTTGATCCAAGGTAAAAGTTATCGGTTTGAACCCTGTCGGTAGCAAATTCGTTGGTATAACGGTCCACGGTCTGACCAAAATTATACCCGTGACTGGCTCCGGCATTTAACGAAGGTAAAAGGCTAAGCTTATCCTGTTGCAACGAAGCCTGCTGGCCTTTAACCTGGAGCAGCTGCTGTTTTACCTGAATGTTATTGGTAAGAGCGTACTCGACACATTTTTCGAGTGTCCATACTTCCTGTGCCTGTATTGTTGTAGAAAAAACAAGGCTGAAAAGCATTACAATTAATTTTCTCATTGAAATCCGGTTATAAATCTGAATTAATGACAACGTAAGTATTATTGATTTAATTTTACAAAGTTATTGTAACTAAGTAATAAACACATGACAAATACATATTTATTTGCGTTTTTAACATTCTTTTCGTTAATAAACAATTCAAATGACTTATTTGCTCAATTTTCTCATAAAGAAAATGAGTCAACAGCACTTTACAGTGATACTCTTGACGCAGCTCACTATAGTATTTATTTAACAGATATTAATCTGACGGATAAAACCATTAAAGGTTACACGGAAGCGAAACTCGTTTCGAAAATCAATTCACTCTCAACAATCAAACTTGAACTGGCAAGCCTGACCGTTGATTCAGTATTTATCGGATCAACTAAAACAACAGCTTTCAACCATGCGGAACAGGTTCTGACTATTTTACTTTTTACACCACTCAACACCGGAGACACTGTAACAACCAAAATTTATTATCACGGACAGCCTTTTGTTGATCCGAGCGGATGGGGCGGATTTCATTTTTCGGGCGATTATGCGCTGAACCTTGGTGTTGGTTTTGATGCTATTCCGCACAACCTTGGTAAAGCCTGGTTTCCGTGTATCGATGATTTTCAGGACAGGGCATTTTATGATGTGTATCTAACCGTACCCAATTATAAAAAAGCGGTGAGCGGCGGAAACCTTGTGGGTGTTACCGATCATGGAAACAATACCTCCACATGGCACTGGAAAACCGATTATACACTTCCGACCTACCTTATTTCAGCCACTACCGGCCCTTATGAGCTGGTATCCGACAGTTACACCGGTTTGCAGTCAACTATTCCTATAACCTACTATTGCCGGGCAATTGATACAGCAAAAGTAGCCGGTACGTTTGTGAACATGAAAAACATTATGCAGGTTTTCGAAAGTCATTTCGGGCCATACCCGTTTGAAAGAATAGGATATACCGGAACGCCCGGAGGTTTGGGTGCAATGGAACATGCCTGCAATGTGAGTTATCCTTTTTCCGGCTGGACAGGAAATACAGATAGCGAATGGTGGTACGCCCACGAACTTTCGCATATGTGGTTTGGCAATAAAGTTACCTGCGCTTCGGCAGAAGATATGTGGCTCAACGAAGGCTGGGCAGTATGGTGCGAATCGCTGTACCGCGAAGGAATTTACGGCAAGCAGGCATATAAAGATAATATGCGGTCGAAGCTGAAAGATGTGCTTCAGTCAACACACGTTACGGATGGCGGTTACTATGCCGTGTATGGAATTCCACAAACGCTAACCTATGGAAATACGGTTTATCAGAAAGGCGGACAGGTTACTCATACACTGCGCGGCTACATGGGCGACAGCCTGTTTTTCGGAGGAGTAAAAGCCTACCTGCAGCAATATGGATATAATTTTGCTTCGAGTTTTGATTTACGCGATTTCCTCACGGCTTACAGCGGGATTGATATGACTCCGTTTTTCGATGCCTGGGTTTTTGCCCCGGGATTTCCCCATTTTGCTATTGATTCATCAATAACGGTGCCTTCAGGCAACGGGTATAATGTTACCGTTTATGTAAGGCAGAAACTGAAAGGCACCACTCAATATGCAAATGCCAATCACCTGGAGATTTCATTTCTTGATAACAACTGGCAGAAAACGACTGACACTATTGTTTTTTCAGGTGTTACAGGAAGCAAAACTTTTCATTTGCCCTTTTCGCCGGTTGAGGTAATGGCCGATGCGGAGGAAAAGCTTTCGGATGCTACCACGGATATAGCCAAAACACTGAAAACCACCGGTGAATATGATTTTCCTCAAACCTACAGCAAAGTGGTTGTTGATCAGATTACCGATTCGGCACTTGTACGCATAACACATAACTGGGTAGCAGCTGATAGTTTGGTTGTGCCGCAGCCCGGTCTCAGGATTTCCGATTCGCGTTACTGGACTGTTGAAGGAATTTTCCCTACGGATTTTAAAGCAAAAGGCAAATTTACTTACAGCCGTGCTACTACTCTGGATCTTACGCTTATCACCAGCTCAAAAGACTCGCTGGTAATGCTTTACAGACCAGACGCCGGACAGCCGTGGCATGGAACGTCATTTTCGCGAATTGGTCCGTGGACGGCAGGAATAATTACCGTTGATACTTTACAAAGAGGAGAATATACGCTGGCGGTCTGGGACAGGCTATTTTTGGATCAATCCGAAAAAAGCGGCGTAAAAACCGGTTTTATGAACATTTATCCCAATCCGGCAAGCAATGCTGTAAATATTGATTTTAATATTCCGGATAAAACACTGCTCCGGGTTTTTGATACATTAGGAAAGCAGGTGAGTAAGCAAAAATTCGATGCAGGAAAACATCATTTTACTTGGGCGAACCCAGAATCAGCAAACTCAGTTTATTATTTTAATCTCACCGATTCTGCAGGCAAACTGATTGAAAGCAGAAAAGTAATTTTTCAATAGTTACGATTGAAAATAAATGATTTATGATTGAACACTATTTTGCTGAATTAACAAAAGCTTTTGAGAAGAATGCCGACCCGGTAAGGGCTGCAGGAGCAAAGGCTTATATGCGGAATAAATCGGAATTTTATGGCCTTGCTTCGCCGGTTCGCAAGCAGCTTTTAAAAGATTTTATAGCTAAATCAGGACTTCCGCGATACGATCAGCTGGAAGAACTGGTTCACTATGCCTGGGAACAACCACAGCGCGAATGGCAATATACTGCCCTGGAAATTACTGAGAAATTTGTAAAAAAGGCAGATACAGATCTTATTGATCTTTCGGAGTGGATGATAATCAATAAATCGTGGTGGGATTCGGTTGATTTCGTTGCACCAAATATTGCCGGAATGTTATTTCAAAAATATCCTGAAATAAAAATACACTATATCGAAAAATGGATGCAATCGGGTAATTTATGGTTGCAACGTTCGTGCCTGATACATCAGTTAAAGTATAACAAAACCACTGATCAGGCTTTACTTTTTAATCTTTGCGAACGCCTGGCAGATCACCCCGATTTCTTTATCCGGAAAGCAATAGGATGGTCACTGCGGCAATATTCAAAAACATCACCCGAAGCTGTACTGGATTTTGTACACAATCATAAACTCAGTAATCTCAGCACAAAAGAAGCCCTGAAAGTAATAGCAAAGAAAAATCCCGGAAGTCTCTTGTAAAACTCCGGGATTCAACTTGAACACTTTGGTTTGTTAAACCGGGTTTTCTGTAACCAGTTTAAATCCAATTCCGTGCACGTTTATCAGCTCAACCGAAGGATCTTCTTTCAGGTATTTGCGGATTTTTGCGATATACACATCCATGCTGCGGGCATTGAAATAACTGTCGTTTTGCCATATCCGGTTCAGGGCGAAACTGCGATCGACAACCTGGTTAATGTGCTCGCAAAGTATTTTAAGCAATTCGGCTTCTTTGCTGGTAAGTTTCTGATCAGCACCATTGATATGCAGGTTCTGATGGTTGTAATCGAAAACAAAATTTCCAAGTGAAAAAATTCCTTTGTCGGTTTTGCCATCGGTAGTTTTGGCTGAACGCCTCAGAATAGCTTCGATACGGGCAAGCAATTCCTCCATGCTGAAAGGCTTGGTAAGGTAATCGTCGCCACCGGCCTGAAAACCCTTTAGCTTATCTTCTTCGAGCGATTTGGCTGTAAGAAAAAGAATCGGAATCTGGCTGTCAACTTTACGGATATCCTTAGCCAGTGCAAAACCATCCTTTAAAGGCATCATTACATCCACCACACAAAAATCAAAAGGTTCCTTGTTGAATGATTCAAGTGCTTCGACACCATTAACACAAAGCCTCGGGGCATATCCTTTGGCTTCGAGATAGGTACGGAGGATAGTGCCGAGATTGCGGTCGTCTTCAGCAAGCAGGATCTTTATTTTTTCATTTTCCATTTTAAAAACCTTTTATCGTAGATTATTTATCGGTTAACGATAGGATTGTAATTTCATTTTATAACAGCTACACTTAATTGTTGTTTTTATTCTGCTCAGGAATAACGTATGGCAGAAAGAGAGTAAATGTACTACCTTTTCCCGGTTCGCTTTCTACCTGAATAGAACCGCCATGTTTTTCGATAATAAATTTAACATAGCTAAGGCCCAGACCGAAACCTTTTACATTATGCACATCGCCGGTAGGAACACGGTAAAGCTTATCAAAAATCTTTTTCTGGTTGGCTTTGCTTATTCCCATTCCTTTATCGTTGACGCTGATATAAATTCCGCCATCGGCATCTGCGGTCGAAACCATAATCTGCGGCTTACGCGGCGAATACTTGTTGGCATTATCGAGCAGGTTAAAGATTACATTCGAAAGGTGCACTTTATCTGCTTTAACCATTGAATGTTTTGCCGTAAGCGATTGGTTTATCACTCCATCGCGTATCTCGATCTGTATGGCTATTTTATGGATAGCATCCGAAATAAGACTATGCATATCAATGGCTTCGGGACGAAGGTGGAGATTCCCTTTTTCGAGTATGGCAGTTTGCAGTATTTTTTCGGCCATTTCGCCCAGGCGATGGTTTTCGTCGCCTATGATCTGTATATAGTCGTTGTACATTTCGTTGGTACGCGGAATATCTTTATCCGATAGAGCCTGGCAGGCAAGTGAAATAGTAGAAATAGGTGTTTTGAACTCATGCGTCATATTATTGATAAAGTCGTTTTTGAGTTCCGAAAGTTTCCGCTGACGAATAATTGTAAACACCGAATAGCTGAATGCAGCAATAATAGTCAGTACCAGTAACAATGATACCGACATCATCATCCAGAGACTTTGAAGATTGTATCTGGATTGTTGAGGGAAGTAAACCAAAAGGAAATCACGTGTTGAAATTGCACTGCCAGAAAACAAAGGGAACGAAAATCCTTTAAAAAGCAATTCATCGTGGTAGTTGCCGGTTTTCTCGAGTACAACTTTATTACGATCGGGACTGAAAACTCCAAATTCATACTCTATTGAAATTCCTTTGGATGAAAACTCCTGTTTTAGCAGCGTGTCGATAAGTCCGGTTGAAACCCTGTTTTCGACATGCTTGATATTATCTTCGCCCAGGGTTTTGTTCATCACATAATTTAACATGATTTGTTTACGAACGGAAGCTCCTTCCGAAAAATTCTGCGAAATACTCAAAGGTAAACTTTCATTTTTATCAGAATCGATCAGCTGAGGTGTATTTTTCCCGGGCATAGCTATGGTTTCGCTTTCTGACCTAATAATAATCTCTCCTGAAGCATTCACCTGGTTCAACTTTGAAGCCGGGCGAAGTTGCAACAAAACAGAATCCTGGGCTAATAGCTTTAAAGAGCCCGCAGTTGTGCGACGCGAAAATTCAATTGTTTCGAGGTTTAGTAAGGCAATATTTACCGCATCATCGATGCTACGCCTGAAATTGGCTTCACGGAGTTGCATTGAATTCCTGATCCAGAATACCTGAATACCTATAAATACGGCCATTGCAACCGACATTATTACTATTAACAAAACCAATAACTGTTTTTTCACGCGGTAAGTTTAATTTACAGTTTCTGCCTTTAAAACTTCATTCAGAACCTGTTAGTATACGTCATTTTTATTTTGACAACCGTAAGCCTATGTATTAAATCCCTGTTCCCGGAATTTGCTTCGCGGCGCCGCCTTTGCAAATGTGGATCAAACATTTCCTGCAAATTTATATCGCCTTATAATCAGTTAGATAATCACTTAACATATTTTAACGTTCTTTTTATTTCGTTAACAATACGAGCCTGAATATGAAATTATCTTTGTATCGGTTAATTGAACAGATAAAGTTATACTATTTATTCTCTAACACATTGCAGAGAAATTTTCATAACTGGTTTTGTTGTTTGTTTGGGAAAAATGCGGCTATCAAAAGCCGCATTTTTTATTTAATCCTTTCCGCGAGGTTAAACACCGATAGTAACAAGAACAAGCCTTTTGTTAAATTACCGTTAAAGTATGACTTATCATTTTTATTTCGTAATTTTATACTTTCAATTTTCATCAGACAAGTTTTTTCTAAATTGATTTTCTATGACAAATCTCCGGTTCCAATACAGCCACTTGTCAGGTTTCCTTTCGGAAGAGGAGATTATGCTTATGCAGGATGAAATTGATATAAGCCACAGCCTGCTCATCGAAAAAGCGGGGAAAGGTAATGAATTCCTTGGTTGGATTGATCTTCCCGGAAGAATAGAAGAAAGCCTTCTGCTGTCCATCGAATCTGATGCAATAGCAATTCGCGGAAAAGCTGAAATAATTGTTGTCATCGGTATCGGAGGCTCATACCTGGGTTCAAGGGCTATCATTGAAGCGCTTTCGTCGCCCTTTTCGTCATTTGGAAACGATGGCAAAAATCCGGTTGTAATTTACGCAGGCCACAATATCAGCCAGGATTATCACGCCTCCTTGCTTAGTTTACTTGATAAAAAAGAATATGCAATCGTAGTCATATCCAAATCAGGAACTACTACCGAACCCGCCATTGCTTTCCGATTGCTGAAAGATCATATCGAAAAAAAATACGGTACCGAAGAAGCATCCAGTCGCATTATTGCCATTACCGATGGTGCAAGAGGAGCCTTAAAAATTCTTGCTGACAAGCACGGATATAAAACCTACGCAATTCCCGATAATGTAGGCGGGCGTTTTTCCGTATTTACACCGGTTGGCTTATTGCCAGTTGCTTTGGCTGGTTACGATATTCGCGAACTGATTCAGGGAGCCAGCGAAATGCGGAAAGCCTGCACCGAAACTTCTTCAATAGCCGATAATCCCGCAGCTTGTTACGCGGCAATCCGTTCGTCGTTATACCGCATGGGGCACCAGATTGAAATACTGGTAAATTATGAGCCTTCGCTGCATTTCGTGGCTGAATGGTGGAAACAATTGTTTGGCGAAAGCGAAGGAAAGGAAAATGAAGGCCTGTTTCCTGCATCAGTTAATTTTACAAGCGATTTGCACTCTATGGGGCAGTACATCCAGGAAGGACAGCGCATGCTTTTCGAAACCGTAATTCATGTTCTGAAACCCAAATACCCGCTTATAATTCCTTCGGATGAAGCCAACCTCGACGGGATGAATTTTGTAGCCGGAAAAACACTTCATGAAGTGAATGCCACAGCAGCTTTGGCAACCACACTTGCACACATTGATGGAGAAGTTCCAAACCTGGATATTTTACTTCCCGAAATCAACGAGCGATCACTCGGCGAACTCCTGTATTTCTTTGAATTTGCCTGCGGACTGAGTGGCTATCTTTTAGGGATAAACCCATTTAATCAACCGGGTGTTGAAGCTTACAAGAAAAACATGTTTGCCTTGCTCGGAAAACCGGGTTACGAAAATGAAACAGAAGCAATACAGGCGAGGTTGAACGAAGGATAGGAACAGGTAAAAAAAGTAATGTGAGCGCACGTAAATTCTAATTCGTATAAATTGCAGAGAGGGAAAGTTCGTTCTTTATAAAAGTAATTTTAAAAACTGACACTATACATCGAACCTAACCATTAAAGAACACAGCTATGGAAAACAGGCTTTTCGAGTATATGAACCGTCGCGTTGGCGGCGATTATATTCCTTCCGGACACGTGAAGGAAGCCGGTCCCGTTATTACCATTTCGCGGCAGACCGGTTGTGGTGCAAGCCACATTGCCTGGACAGTTTGCCAGGAATTGAGCAAGCATAAAACTACAGCTAAAAACGGCGGAAAATGGAATATGATCAGCCGTGAAATACTTCAGAAATCAGCCGAAGAACTTAACCTTGACCCTTTGGCGTTAAAACATGTGATCAGTGATAAGGACCGGGGCATTATGGATCAGATTGTAGAAGCCCTGTCATCACACTATCACAAAAGCGACACTAAAATTTTTAAAACCATACAGGATGTAATCCAGAAATTTGGAGCTAATGGCAATGTTGTAATCGTTGGAAGGGGAGGAGCCAGCTTTTGCGCCGATATAAAACACGCACTTCATGTAAGGCTTGAGGCCCCTGAAGCATGGCGTATCGAATCTATCGCTAAACGCCTCGATTTCAGTAAAGCCTATGCAACCGAATACGTTCGCAAAACCGACATTGAGCGCGAACTGCTGGTTACCCGGTTTTTCGGGCATAAACCTGATAACTCCGTGTATGATATCGAAATAAACCGTAGTCGCTTTTCGGAACAGCAAATAGTTGAAGCCATTGTTCAACTGGCTTCTATCAAAGGATTAATTTAACCCTGTAAAACTTGCCGTGCTATTGAATTCTACTATAACCGCTGAAAACCCGATTTTATGTGTTAACGATCTGAGTATCGTTTTCAATCATGAAGGAAAAGAGCATACTGCCGTTAATCATATTTCGTTTGAGCTGACACGTGGCAGTACTTTGGGTATTGTTGGTGAATCCGGTTCGGGAAAATCGCTTACTTCGCTGGCTATTATGGGTTTAATACCCAAACCTAATGGCAAAATTAAAAACGGTTCGATAGTATTTAATATTTTAAACGGGGATGATTTTGATCTTCTTCAGTTTCCTGAAAAAGAAATGAGGCTATGGCGCGGGAAAAAAATAGCTATGATTTTTCAGGAACCCATGACCTCTCTTAATCCGGCTTATCGCTGTGGAAAACAGGTGATGGAGAATATACTGGAACATGAAAAAGTAACACGAAGCGAAGCACGAAAACGCACACTTGACCTTTTCCGCGAAGTACTGCTGCCCGATCCGGAAAGTACATTTAAAGCTTATCCTCACCAGGTTTCGGGCGGACAGAAGCAGCGTGTTATGATTGCTATGGCCCTGGCCTGTAATCCTGACGTTTTAATAGCCGATGAACCCACAACTGCTCTGGATGTAACTGTTCAGAAAACCATCCTTGAGTTGTTAGGAACATTGCAGAAAAAACACACTATCAGCCTCATTTTTATTTCCCACAACCTGGATGTAATTGCCGAAATAGCAAAAGACGTATTGGTAATGTACAAAGGGGAAATTGTTGAGAAAGGAACAGTTGCCGAAATATTCAACCATCCCCAACACCCTTATACCAAAGGTTTACTTGCTTGCCGGCCACCCCTGGGAACACGACCGCAAAGGTTAAAGATAATAGCTGATTTTGTGGAAGGAAAAGGTCATGAACAGGATTCATTTATAAGCAATGCTGAGCGCAAACTACAACATGCGAAACTTTATTTGAAAGAACCTATTCTAAAAGCGGAAGGAATTAATACAGTTTTTACACTGAAGCGAAACCTGGCAGGAAAGCCAATAAAACAATACAAAGCTGTCAACAATGTTTCTTTTGAAGTATTTCCGGGTGAAACTCTGGGCCTGGTAGGGGAATCCGGTTGCGGAAAGACAACTCTTGGACGCACTTTGCTCAGGCTGGTTGAACCTGAATCAGGAAATACGCTTTACAACG
>CAZBZA010000009.1:0-1709 GCA_964495865.1 uncultured Lentimicrobiaceae bacterium | reverse complement strand
GGACGCACTTTGCTCAGGCTGGTTGAACCTGAATCAGGAAATACGCTTTACAACGGCATTCAGGTTAACGACTTGAAATCAGATGAGTTGCGTGCTTTGCGCAAAAAGCTGCAAATAATTTTTCAGGATCCCTATTCGTCACTCAATCCACGGATTACCATCGGCGAAGCCATTATCGAACCGATGCGCATTCATAAGCTTCATGGAAATGATGCTGCACGAAAAGCGAAAGTAGACGCATTACTGGAGAAAGTAGGATTGGAGACATCGCATTACGGGCGTTATCCGCATGAGTTTTCGGGCGGACAAAGGCAACGGATCTGCATTGCCAGAGCTCTGGCAGTTGAACCTGAATTTATAATTTGCGACGAATCCGTTTCAGCGCTCGATGTTTCGGTACAGGCACAAGTACTAAATTTGCTGAACGATCTGAAAAAAGAATTTGGACTTACATACCTGTTTATCAGTCACGATCTTTCGGTAGTGCGCTATATGAGCGACCGCCTGATGGTGATGAAAAATGGCGAAATACAGGAAATGGGTGAAGCCGACGAAGTTTTTACAAATCCGCAATCGGAATATACCCGTATGCTGCTGGATGCGATTCCGCGGGGAGTGGTGTAGGACAAGGGGAAAAGGGGACAAGGGGACAAGGGGAGTTGAGGACAAAGAGAGGATTGATAGGATTGATAGGATTGATAAGATTAATGAGATTGATGGGATAGAAATTATAAAATGGAATCTGGAAACCTGGAATATAACAGGTGAGTTAACGTAGGATAATGCCAATAGTGCTTTCCGTCTGTTATTAATACATACAATTACAAATTTCTGTGCAATACGGCATAGGAAACGACTTTAAAAGAAACAAAAATGTCAAAAAAGAAACAAAATCCGCAGGCTAACATAGCCCGCAACGAATTTACTAACAGGGTGTTTAACCTGTTTTCGGAAAATTCCGACAATGCTTACAATTTCAGGCAAACAGCCTCACAACTAGGCATTACCGATAAAAGAGAAAAAGACCAGATCCGGTCAATCCTCGAGCAGCTGTGTGTGCAGGGATCGCTTGTAGAAATGAACCGGGGAAAGTATAAATTAAACCCGAAACTCAAGACTGCTATTGCCAAAGCAAATACAGTAACCGGAATCGTTGATATGAAAGCAACAGGCAAGGCATATATCATAAGCCCCGACTCGCCTGAAGATATATTTATAGAATCCAACAATACCAATCATGCCCTGAACGGAGATAAGGTAAAAGTTCACCTTTTCCCGAAACGTAAGGACCGCAGACCCGAAGGCGTGATTGTTGAAATAGTTGAACGAGCCAAAAAACAATTTGTCGGTATCGTTCATGTTTCAAAACGGTTCGCATTCCTGGTTCCTGACAGCCAGCTTATAAATGTTGATATTTATATTCCGCTTACAGCCCTTAAAGGAGCTAAACACGGACAAAAGGCGGTAGCGCTTATCACCGAATGGCCCGAAAAAGCTACCAATCCTATCGGCGAAATTATTCATGTTCTTGGTCAGCCAGGCGATAACAATGTGGAAATGAATGCCATACTGGCTGAATTCGATTTCCCGCTCGAATTTCCGAAAGCTGCCGAAGCCGAAGCCAAACGAATCCAAAATGTAGTTTCACCCGAAGAGTTGGCCAAACGCCGCGATTTCCGTGATGTTTGGACCTGCACCATCGACCCTGT
>CAZBZA010000008.1:0-26205 GCA_964495865.1 uncultured Lentimicrobiaceae bacterium | reverse complement strand
AGAAAGGGAATATTGAAAAATCGGTTGATATCAGTAATCTTACTGCCGGAATGTATTTCCTATCACTTAAAACTTCCGAAGGAAAAGTAACTCAAAAAATTATAGTAAGATAGATTTTTCTTTTTCGACACGGCTTAACAGTTGAAAATGATATATTAAGTGATTATTTATAGGTTCTCAAACGCTCTGCAAAAGTTCTGCAGGGCGTTTTTTTTATGCAAATACACATCCAGTCAAAATCACTATATTTGTGTAACCTTTCAAAACAAGATGCGTCAAAATACCATCGTGAACAAAAGAAGCATGAAAAGAGAAATTCAACAGCCAATTACTTTTTTAATTCAAAATCTGGAGGCATTTATCTGGATTGCTGTACTAGTGTATTTTGCAATTTCACCTGTTCATGCAACCGGCCACTTTACAATTTGCCCGCTCAGTCTTGCCGGGTTCGAATATTGTCCCGGATGTGGATTAGGCCGATCAATAATATTACTGATGCACGGTCATATAAATGAGTCGATTAGCATGCACCCGCTGGCTATTTTTGCGCTGATTGTATTAATCGTAAGGATTGTAACTGTGTTCCGAAAATATTTTTTGTTCCGGAAACAGGTTTCAACATTAAATAATACAGAATGATCATACTAATGATTCAATTTACCGGTTGACGATTAAAAACCTGCCGGAAATCAATGCCTCATTAATTTGAAATAGCATTCACTTTCTAAGAGAACATCAATTTACCCAAACAATAAAAGTTAACTAAACAAACAATCATAACCACAAAAACCACAGAACAATGAGCACAAAACTTTTTCAATTGATGCCTGAACTCGACATGCAGGAAATGACCTATGTTGAGTCGCTGGTTAAAAACTTTAATGATCAGCAGATGCTGAATTTCGCAAATTTTTACCGCAGCCGCCGGCGCGACCCGCAACTTATTCTACTCACCGGATTAGCTGGATTTTTAGGCGTTGCAGGGATACAGCGGTTTCTTACCGACCAGGTTGGAATGGGAATTCTCTATTTCTTCACCGCCGGACTTTGCTTTATAGGAACCATCGTCGACCTTATCAACCACAAACAGATGGCACTGGAATACAATGTGAAAATAGCTAACGAAGTAGCAAGTTGGGTTTCCCGAATCCCTGAGTAATTTTTTTCGTCTTTATCCTCAATAATAGCTTGTGAAGTAAAATTTACAGGCTTTTTTTATTCATTATCTTTAAATGCAGTTACACTAACGAAGTACTTTTTAATACGCTGAAAATAAAAAAGGCTGATTCAAGTTATTTCAAGTTATTTATATTCAATAATCTGCACAGTAATATTCGCAGTAAACTATTTTTCAATACTTTTGACAGTTAAATATTTAAATATGTTCAGAAAATTTTACGCCCTACTGTTTTTCGCATTTGTAATTACTAACCTCAATGCAGGAAATGTCGATTTGCTGACAGCACGAAAAGTAGCTGAAGCTTTTGTTAAATCGCATATTCCTTCTGGTACTGAAGGATTGCGTCAGTCGTCAACTGATTTCATTATAAAAACTGACGGAGTATCTTTATATTACATCATTAACCTCAATCCAAAAGGATTCATTATAATTCCTGCTTTTGATGCAGCGCCACCGGTACTCGGCTATTCGTTGGAAAACAATTATCAGGCAGCGAACCAACCTGAAAATTTTTCACTCTGGATGGATGGATACAGCAAATCTATTCAATACCTGATTGAAAACAATATACAGTCAGATGAAGGCAATAAAGCGCATTGGGAAGATTTACTTACTAATTCCAACACGAAAAGTCCTTCGTCAGTTACAACAGTTGGCCCGCTGATTCCCTGCACCTGGAACCAGGGTTCGCCTTATAATTATTTATGCCCGGCCGATGCCGGAGGACCAGGCGGACATGTATATGCAGGATGTGTTGCTACTGCCATGTCGCAGGTTATGTATTACTGGCGATATCCTCAGCAAGGAACTGGTTCACATGGATATACCTATTATCCATATGGTTATCTGTTTGCCGACTTCGGCAGTACCACCTACCATTGGGAAGAAATGATAAGCAGTACCAATTCTCAAAATTTCGAGATGGCTCAACTGCAGTCACATTTAGGCATATCGGTAAATATGATGTACAGCCCGGATGGATCAGGGGCATACAGCAACGATGCAGCCGATGCGTTAAAGAATTATTTCGGGTACGATCAAAGCCTACAGTTAGTTTACAAGGATAATTACACCTACGAGGATTGGAAAACACTGCTTCAATCACAGGTTGATGCCGGACAGCCAATGTATTATCACGGTTATGGAACCGGTGGGCATGCGTTTAACGTAGATGGGTATCAGGATACAATGTTTTTCCATTTCAACTGGGGCTGGGGAGGTTCATACAATGGGTATTTCCACTTGTTTAATTTGAATCCAGGCGGCAATTCATTTACGGACGGACAAGGAGCAATCATCAATTTTTTTCCTGCCGGAAACAATGTAAATCAATGTGGAATTGTTGACACACTCACTATGCTGGCAGGTACCATGGAAGACGGAAGTGGCCCGGTGGCTCCTTATTTTAATAACTCGGCATGCAGCTGGCTTATATTGCCCGGCGATACGCTGGAGAATATCAAGCTAACATTCCAACGCTTCGACCTTGAAGCCAACAAGGATTTTATTTATGTGTATGATGGAGCAAATACGGATGCTGCTCTTATCGGAAGTTATACAGGTAATGAAATACCGCCTGCCATTGTTGCAACGTCGGGATCAATGTTTATACAGTTTATTACCGACGGCAATGGCACGTCAAATGGTTGGTTAGCTTCGTATACAGCCAAACAGGCAGCCTTTTGCAGCAGCAATATTACACTTCTTACTACCCCATCCGGAAGAATTTCCGATGGCAGCGGAAGCTTTGACTACCGCAACAAATCCATTTGCCGTTATAAAATTAAACCTGCCGGTGCACAATCTTTCAGCCTTACATTCAACGAATTTAATACCGCAGGAGAAAGTGACTATCTGGAGATTTATAATCTTGAAACACAGACACTGCTTCATAAATTTTATGGGCAAACTAATCCCGGAATCATTAATATCAATGCGGCTGAACTATACCTGGTCTTTTCTACTGATCAGCAAAATACAGCTTCAGGATGGGATTTATCATATACATCCTCGGAACTTACAGGATTGAAAGAATTGAATAACGGAATCGATGCGAGTATTTTCCCCAATCCGGCTCAGAGCCAGATACAGGTAAATCTGAATACCCGGAATAAGGAGAATTACACGCTCAAACTTATTTCTTCTGAAGGGGTTCCTGTTTTTACTAAAACGTTTAAGTCAGGAACAGATAACGCTCAGATTAAAATTGATGTTATTTCCTTTGCCCGTGGCATTTATACTTTACAGATTATTTCGGAAGAAGGAAGCATGTACAGGAAAGTCGTTCTTAATTAATAAATTAATGGATCAATACCTTGCATAAAGCAGCAAAAGCTTTGACTTAACAAGTTGATTTAATTTCCCGGTGAAATAATTCCAAGTGATGCACTAATGATTTCACAGTTCGGGTATAAGATTGACAGGAATTACGCAGAAATATCTCTTTCCATACATTACCATTAAAAACAGGCAGTTATTAATTTCGAAAAAAGAAAATTCTATGCGGAATATTTTATACACAATTGTCATGTTGTCAGTTCCTTTATGGTCGGTATGCGGAAATATCACTAAAGAACAGGCATCAAAGGTTGCACATAATTTTTATTTCGAGCGGGCAACCCTCTTAAAAACGTTGCAGTACACTGACATTAATATTTCGAAGGTAAGAACTTTTGGTAATCCCAACGCCGCCTATTATGTCTGTGATGTAATACCTGATGGATTTGTTGTGGTTAGTGCAAGTAGTAAGGTAATTCCGGTTCTTGCCTATTCATTCGACAGTAAGTATGCCGAAGAGTCTGACCTTCCGGAGGGCTTTAATGCCTGGATGAATTATTATAAGAATCAGATCGATTATGCTGTTTCAGCTAACATTATACCTTCACCGGAAATTTCAGATGAATGGAACAGATTGCTAACCAATGATTTTAGTGCAAACTCCGATTTTAAATTATTGCAAAGTGTTTCGCCTTTATTGGTTTCGAAATGGAACCAGGATTCACCTTATAACAGCTGGTGCCCTGCTGATCCGGCAGGACCGGGTGGAAAGTGTTATGCCGGCTGTGTTGCCACGGCAATGGGACAGTTGCTGAATTATTACAGGTTCCCGCAACAGGGTCAAGGGAGTTATTCATACATACATCCTGATTACGGAACCATTGCTGCTGATTTTGGAGCAACAACTTATCTTTGGGAAGGAATGCTTTCAACCATTAGCAAACCCAATGACCCTGTTGGTGAGCTGCTTTTTCACCAAGGCGTTTCAGTTGATATGGATTATGGCCCCGATGGCAGTGGCATGTGGAACCATAAAGCAGCGTATTCGCTCAAAACACATTTTCGTTATGGCCCCGAAACACAGTATTATTTCCGCGACAGTGTTTCAATCGATTGGGATAGTTTGCTGGTAACCAATCTGGATCAGAGAAAACCTTTATACTATGCCGGTTGGGCTGGCGTTCAGTCGCCTAGTGGACATGCATTTGTTTGCGATGGTTATCAGCCTGGTAATTATTACCATTTTAACTGGGGATGGGGTGGCTCGCAAGATGGTTATTTCTATACTGGCAACCTGACTCCTGGTGGTAATAATTTTAACTTCGCACAAGAAATTATACCAATGTTTCCGGATACGTTGCAAAACACATACCCCTCACATTGTCAAGGATCTAAAACAATAACTTATTTAAGAGGTTCCGTGGAGGATGGCAGTGGTTGGTTCAATTATCAGGATAATGCTGCTTGCTCCTGGCTTATTTCGCCGCAGGATCCAGAATACGATTCAATTAAAAGCGTAAAAATTACTTTTTTAAAATTTGACACCGAAGCAGAAGGGGATACCTTATTCATATACAATGGGGCTGATGAATCTTTTCCACTCATTGGCGCTTACAGCGGAAATTCAATCCCTGGAGTTATAATATCTGATGGGAACAAGGTATTTATTAAATTCATTACTAATTCATCTATAACTAAAGGCGGCTGGCAGTTTGATTATGAAAGTATTTTTCCGGTGTACTGCTCTGGCACAACTACACTTACTAATCCTACGGGAAGCATTGAGGATGGTAGCGGAGAAAAAAAATACAGCAATAATTCGGTCTGCCGATGGAAAATCCTTCCTGTGGATGGGTTACCTGTCACATTCGTTTTTTCAACTTTCGAATTAATTGATACTACTGATTTCGTAAAAATATACGATCTTCAAACACAGGAACTGCTCGGAAACTTTACCGGAAGCCAGCTTCCGCCGACGGTTACAGCAAACAGCGGGAAAATGATGATTTTATTTATGACTAATGCAAGTGGAAATTCTAATGGCTGGTCAGGCGATTACTTTGCCTCAGCTGTTGGATCAGAAAATTCACAACAAAGAAAAAATGAAACGCACGTTTATCCAAATCCTTCAAACGGGGATATAACTATAGAAAATTTTTCTTCTTCCAACAAAGAACAAGATATAACAATTAGTATTTTTAGTACGGTTGGCCAATTAGTTTTTACAAATAATGTAAAAATATTGCCTGGTTCTACTAAAATTAAATTAAACATTGAGACTTTGCCACCATCGGTATATATTATGTTTTTAGAGTACAGCAAGCAAAAAGTAATAAAAAAAATCATCATTAGCGAGTAAGCAAAACGCCTAAACAACTGGTTATTATATGTTTAGGTTTTTTATAAAAAAATATTTTATAAAAAGCAGTCAAAAAGACTTGTCTTTTTGTATATTTATCACGAATTTTGCGGTAAGCAATAAAATGTGATGAGTATTAATACAATAAACTAATTATTTTGCCGTTAAAAGTTAATTATCAAGCAAATAACAACTAACCAGATAGCAACATAAATTTAAATTTAAATCGTATACTTATGAAAAAGTTTACATTCCTGGCAATTATTGTTCTGATTGCGTCTACATTTAACCTTCGCGCCCAAAACACCGACTATAAGTGGGCTATAGGACTTAACTGGCAATTTGAGGATTTTAACGCCGTTCACCTTAGTGTTCCCGACCAGTTTAAATACACTAAATGGCAAGGCTACAAATTCCCTTCAGCTCTTTCAGTTGGCTACAATCTGAATCCCTCATTCAATCTTTTTGCACAGTTTGGTATCAGCGAATTGGAATTAGACAGAATGGAAAGTTTAGGCCAGCCTTTGGAAGATGAGAAGTTCTGGACCGGTGATCTTAATATTGCCTACAAATTTGCCAATGGTTACATTTTAAAAGAAAAAAGCTGGTTTGATCCTTACGTATATTTAGGAATCGGTGCATCCAGCATTCATGATCTTGGTGCAACAAATGGAACTACTTACCTGAAACAAGTAACAGGTGTAGGTTTCAACTTCTGGCTTACTCAAAATGTTGGACTGAATTTCCAGGGAGCCTATGATTATATCATCACCCCGAAATTATCAACTACTGATGAAAAACGTGATGATTACATGCATTACACAATGGGTCTTAAATTCCGTTTCGGTGCAAAAGACACTGATGGTGATGGCGTGAAAGACAAGGATGATCTCTGTCCAGAAACTCCTGGTAAAGTTGAACTTGCAGGTTGCCCTGATAAGGATAATGACGGCATAGCTGATAAAGATGACGCTTGTCCGGATGTTGCCGGCAAACCTGAATTCAAAGGTTGTCCTGATACCGATGGTGACGGCATAATCGACAGCGAAGACGCTTGTCCTACTGTTGCCGGCAAGAAAGAACTCAACGGATGTCCTGATAAGGATGGCGATGGTGTTGCTGACAAAGATGACAGATGTCCGGATGTTCCTGGTAAGAAAGAACTGGCTGGCTGCCCTGACCGCGATGGTGACGGTATTGCCGACGGTGACGACGACTGCCCGGATGTAAAAGGCTTAGCTCAGTTTAAAGGCTGCCCTGATACCGATGGTGACGGCATTCCTGATAATCTTGACAAATGTCCTGATGTATTCGGTATAGCTGCAAACTTTGGTTGCCCAGAGGTTAAGAAATTCGAAATTTACAAAGTTGTTTATTTCGGACTTGACAAATCAGTTGTTATAACAAAATACACCAAAGACCTCGACGAAGTTGTTTCACTCATGAACCAGTACACTGATGTTACAGTAACTGTTGACGGATATGCTGATTCACAAGGCAATGATGCATACAACCTGAGACTGTCAGAAAAACGTGCTGATTATGTAATCAACTACCTTGTTAAAAAAGGCATTGCAAAAGACCGCCTCGTTAAAAATGCTTACGGCGAAGCCAACCCTACAGGAGATAACAAAACTTCAGCTGGTCGCGCTCTTAACCGCAGAGTTGAAATTAAAACTATCAAATAATTTCGTATAAACAACAAAAAAAGGCTAACCAATTGCGGTTAGCCTTTTTTTTTGATCAAATTAATTGCTTTGAAAATGTAGTATTATTTGAACCCACTATACAGGTTGACCACTATTAAAATACATTAACCAGATTGCCATCGGATTGAAGACATTGAAGAATCCGCTTTTTAAAATTAAGGCACGTCATATGTCGGGTTTCGAGAATCAGCGAAATTTCGGAAGCAGGCATTGCCGGCGAACCGCAAACCATATAAGCGATTTCGAAAGCCCGTGGCAATTCCATCCTGCAATGATGAAAAATAGTGTGTGCCGTTGCTGACTCTTCTTTTTTGCATCGAGTACACCGTCGCGAAAATGGGCTCTTACCCTGACAATAATTCTCATTCCCGCAATTACGGCATACAAATCCATCTGCCCATTTGGCATTAGACAAAACGTCGAGACACTCCTGCTGCGAACTAAAGGTTTTCCTGAAGCGGTCAGCATCTAAATGCCCGATTAATTCTTTCAGGTTTACAATTCTTTGATCCTTCATGCCTTATAAATAATAACAATTATGACAACTTTCATGACAAAATTACAGTGGCATGATAATTGTTGACAAAACTACAAATAAATGGTGATATTTATGCGATATATTGAAAAATAAATATATCTTTGCACCATCAAAAAAAAAGTCAACTCTTAACATTAATCTAATAACTATGAAAAACACATTCTTCGGATTAATATTCCTTTCCATTATCTGGCTTAGCAGTTGTGGTGGCACATTAAAATCGGATCAGGCAGCTGATTCATCGGATCCTAAAACCGTACTGACGGAACAGTCAATCCCGGCTTCGGAAGTAAATACAGCTAATTCCTCAACTCCTTTAGCAACAGGTGAAGGAACTGTAGTTAAGCTTACAAAAGCAATGTTTCTGGAGCAGGTTTATGATTATGAAAAGAACCCAAAGCAATGGACATATAAAGGCGACAAACCTTGTATCATTGATTTTTATGCTGATTGGTGTAAACCATGTAAAATGATTGCCCCTATTATGACGGAGCTTTCCGAAAAATACAAAGGTGAAATTGTGATTTACAAAGTGGACACTGATGTGGAACGCGAATTAGCCCAGTTTTTTGGTATCCGTAGCATTCCGACCGTATTTTTCTGCCCGAAAGAGGGCGAACCTCAAATGGCTCAAGGCGCTTTACCTAAAGAAACTTACGAAAAGGTAATAACAGAAGTCCTGATCAAGAAATAAAAATAAGAGTAACAGAAAAAAAAATAAAAAAAACATACAATGGAATATTTAACAAAAGAAACCTTTCTGGAAAAAGTATTTGATTACGAAAAGAACCAGGAGTGGAAATTTGAAGGCTCACTGCCTTGTCTGATCGATTTTTATGCCGACTGGTGTGGCCCCTGCAAGATGGTTGCCCCTATTCTCGAAGAGCTTTCGCTGGAATTCGAAGGAAAAATTAATATCTACAAGGTAAACACAGAAGTGGAACAGGAACTCGCAGCCGCTTTCGGAATCAGGAGCATCCCTTCTCTTTTATTCTGCCCGAAAGAAGGTAAACCACAGATGGCTATGGGAGCTTTACCTAAGCAAGCCATGACAGATGCTATTAATGAAGTATTACTGGCCTCAAATTAATCGAAACAGAACATTAAGTTAAGGGTAGTCAGAATGGCTACCCTTTTTCTTTTTAGTACTTTTGCTGGAAAATAGAATAATGGAATCTCCGCTGCTGCCTACTGCATACATTCCTCCGGTTTCGTGGATGGCTGTAGCTTTAAAATACCAGAACATTTCTATTGAACTGTACGAGACTTATCCAAAACAAACATTCAGGAACCGGTGTTATATTGCAACATCAAATGGAATTCTAAATCTTTCGATACCTGTTATAAAGGTTAACGGAAATCACACACAAACCTGTGATATTTTGATTGATAATTCAAAAAACTGGCAGCAGTTACATTGGCGTTCAATTATAACGGCTTACAATAAATCGCCCTATTTTTTATACTACCGGGACTTAATTGAACCTCTTTATCACAAAAAGCAAGAAAACCTTGTTTCGTTAAACCAGGATTTTTTAATTACGCTATTCTCAGCATTGAATATCAGATCGCAAAAAATACACAACACTGAAAAGTTTATCTTTGAACCTGATTATCTTAATCTGCGCAACAGTTTCGACCCTAAAAAGCAACCTTTTCAGAATGTAACTAAAGCTTTACCCCGATATATACAGGTATTTGAAGAAATCCACGGTTTTATTCCGGATCTGAGTATAATTGACCTGCTTTTTAATTTAGGCCCGGATGCATCGGCATACCTTTCGAACATTGAACTATCATTACCGTTGGGCACTAAGTAGCGGCAGGATATTCTATCCGGATGTGATAAATACTCAGCAGTTTCTTCTTGATGATTTTCTTAATAGTTGAGATTTCCTTAAGCGTGAGCGAAGAGTTTCGGAATTGCTTGTGCTCTAATTGATTATCAATTAAGCGTTCAACCAGATCACTGACCTCAGGTTCTGTTGGTGCTTTTAGCGAACGTGATGCTGCTTCAATGGAATCAGCCATCATGAGAATAGAGGTTTCTTTCGAATGCGGAATAGGTCCCCGATACCTGAATGCCGACTCATCAAAAGGCACATCACCAGCTTCCTCTTTTTGCTTTGTAAGAAAATACTGGGTATACCTGGTTCCATGGTGAGTACGGATAAAATCGATAATTACTTCGGGAAGTTTGTGGAATCGCGCTTTTTCAATTCCACGTAATACGTGACCGGTAATAATGCGGGCACTTTCTTCATACGACAAATCATCATGCGGATTAATTCCTCCCGACTGATTTTCAATATAATACATTGGCATATCCATCTTACCAATATCATGATAAAGTGCCCCGGTACGAGCAAGCAATGAATTTGCGCCTATAGCCCTGGCAGCATCTTCAGCAATATTTGATACCACCAGCGAATGTTGAAAAGTGCCCGGCGATTTTAATGCCAATTCACGCAATAATTTCGAATTTGTATCCGATAATTCAATTAATGAAACATCGGTAATCATGCCGAAAATCCGCTCGAAAAGGTAAATCATGGGATACGAGAATAATGTTAGCATAGCACTGATGCCAAACAGCAGAAAATTAGCCCTGCTCAGCTGGTCAAATGATCCTTCCTGCGTTAATGTCAATCCGATATAAATAGCAGAATATGAAATAAATATCATAAGTGAAGTAAAGAAAAACTGCGAGCGGTGATATAAATGAACTACGCTTATTATTGTAATGATACCGGTAATAAGTTGCATGAAAAGAAATTCGAAGCTATTAGGCACCAGGAAACCAAGGATAATTATAGTTGTAATATGCACAAACAATGCCAGTCGAGTATCATAAAAAGTACGTACAATAATGGGAACGAGGCAAATAGGAACAGCCATAAGATAATCGGTGTTCATATTCATTATAAAAGTTGTAAACGAAACCATAAGAGTGACCAGCAACAGAAGGAGAACTATATTGCGGTTTTCGCTATAAATGTCGTGCCTGAAAGTGAACATAAATAATCCGAAAACCAACAATGCCATAGAAATGAGTATAAACCTGCCCAACAGAATCATTTTGAAATTGTATCCTGTCCCTGACTTGGACTCAAAATCAAGCCGTAGCGATTCCAATTGCTGGAATTTCGATTCATTTACCAATTCCCCTTTGGCGATGATACGTTCCCCTTTCTGAACCATTCCGCGGGTAATCGAAATATTAGCCAGCGACTGCTCGCGCTGGGTCCGGGTAAGATCGCTATCAAACAATACATTTTGCATAATGCTTGCCTGTATCAGAGGCAGAACTATTTTACCATTAAGCCCCTCTATCGTTGCCAATTTTAATAAAATATATTCATTTGCCCTGCTGATGCTGAACAGGCTGCTGACAGGCAGAACTGTTGCAGTATTGTCCCTTAAAACAGCTATGAGGAAATCAGGATCCTTCTTCTCCAATTCAGGAATCATCTCGATTATTCCTCTGCTGTAGATACTATCGAGTAATGTAAATGCCGTTTTAACTATCAGTTCTTTTTCCCTTGGATTAGCCGCGCTTAATCCAGATCGGTCAAGACGGGCCAGAAACTCACTTTTGGCATATTCCACCTTCTCCTCCTGGAACCGAAAAAACAAGTAGGCTTCGGCTAAAGCTGATCTGCGCTCTTTCTGTAACTCCGACTGTTGTTTAAGAATAGCAAAATCAAAAGGCGCAATCAGGTCTTCGTGCTGCCAGGGTTTGCCCCGCTGAAATTCATATTTAAATTTCCCTTCACGGGGAAATAAAGCCAGCAAAATGATCAAAGTGATCAAAAACAACAGTATCTTATTGATCTGATAGTAGTTACGCCACTGCTTCTTGGTAATTGTAAACTTCATCGGAGTAGAATAGAGAATACGAATATATGAATTTTTGTTTTCATTACACCATTTACTATCTTTGACTCTTGTCCGAAATTCATATCGGTAAGGATTTCAACAAACAACTCAAATAAAATATTTTTTATCTCTCTGACCATGAATGCAATATGCCCTTTAGCACAAGTACCTGTACGGTTGGAACCCTTTGACTGGAGTGAAATGGTTACCCAGATTCTATTCGGGGAGACTTTTAGTATAACAGAAGATAAAGGAAACTGGTTGAATATCCGTTTGCATCATGATAATTATGAAGGGTGGATTGACCGGAAACAATCTATGTTTGTTACTGATGATTTTGTAGAAAGGATAAAAAACGGTTCAAATCAAATAATAACAGATAAAACAGCTGAATGCTACTGCAAAAATGACAGTACTTTTATATTGGTGGGAAAAGGAAGCCAACTGCCATTAGCAGCAGGAAACACTTTTCGCCTCGGGCATAAAACATATACTTCGATTAACAAAAGCAAATCTATCCCCAAAAAGTTTGCGGCTGCAAAGGTTGCCGATACAGCATTGGATTACCTGAATACGCCCTACCTTTGGGGCGGCAGGAGCATTATGGGGATCGATTGTTCCGGCCTGGTCCAGGTAGTTTATCACATGTGCGGGATTAATCTGCCCCGCAATGCTGCTCAACAGGCGAACTTCGGAACTGCTCTCGATTTTGTTGATGAAGCTTTGCCTGGCGATCTTGCATTTTTTGATAATCCTGCCGGAGAAATTATACATGTTGGTATTATAATCGGAAATGGGAAAATTATTCATGCCTCAGGCAGGGTAAAAATTGATAACATTGACCATAATGGCATTTTTAGCCTTGAGCAAAACGCTTATAGTCATAGCCTGAGGATTATAAAACGGTTGTAATAGTCCTCTTCCCGGCTTTAAAGCTGATTAAGTGATTCTATAAATTGTACATCAGATTACAATGCCAACATATCAATTACAAATTGCAAATCGCCATCCGTTTTCGCGGGGATTATCCCAATCAGGCGAGCAAGCAAGGAATAGATATGAATGTTCTGAAAAGCAGGGTGAATATAGCCTTGCTTAAAATCAGGGCCAGTTGCATAAAAAACAGCATGTACATCAGTGTTCCGGATGTCGTAACCATGAGTACCGCCGGCAAACTCACTTTTCGGTTTATTAAGCGTTACGCTCCATGCGGAATCGGCAACAACAATAATATCTCCTACCCTGGGGTTGGTGCCATAATTAAGGTATGATGGAACTTCCGAAGGTTTCCAGACTTTTATTCCGGGAACTTTTGCGAGTGCCAAATAAACAGAATCTACCCAGGAGCCTGAAGAATAAATATTAAAATTAGGATTTCCACCTTCGATCCTCACCGGCCAGTATTCAGGAATAAAATCTCTCAGTGCGATATTCTGCAACGATGTAATCGACCCCATTCCATGATCGGACACCACTATAAAATTGATATTGTTGCCATCAGGAAGTTGTTTAATCCGATCATAAAGTAAACCAGTCATACTATCGAGTTCGTGAACCAGGCTAAGTGTGCGTGGATCATCAGGGCCAAAATCATGGCCGATCCCATCCGGTTCGTGATAGTATGCCATTATTAGTTTGGGGCGGGTTTCATCTGGCAGGCTGAGCCATTTTATTATAGTATCAATCCTGGTTGCAAATGAAACCTTATCATCATAGTGTTTCCAGTAATCGGGTTGCATGCCCTGCACGGCAACGTCACTGCCAACCCAGTAAAATGAAGCTGTCCGAACACCTTGTTTTGCTGCTGTTACCCAAATCGGTTCACCACCGTAAAAATCAGGATTAAAACGGGCATCTTTGTTGCCAATTGAATACGACTTTTTCAATAGAGTATCGTAAAACGAATTATTGACTAATCCGTGGTGATCGGGAACCAGGCCTGTAGCAATGGTGTAATGGTTGGGAAATGTTTTGGATGGGAATGAAGGTATAAGTGAAACAGCTTTCACACCTTCCATAGCCATTTTATTGAGATTAGGAGTACTGGTTTTTACAGGGTAGTCCCAACGGAATCCATCGAGTGACAGTATCACAGTAGCTTTTCCTTTGTTTTCCTGCGCTGATGCAGAAATTAAGTAAAAAAAGAGAGTAATGGCGAGGAAAAGAAGTTTTCTCATTATTGCAGTTTTTATTACCAAATATTACACGGTTCGAACAATTGACAAAATAAGGCAAAAAAAAAGAGCCCTGAAAATCAGGACTCTTTTTTTTGATCTGTGATTAATTAAAAATGTATCTGATACTGATCTGCCCCTGCCACCTTGAACTCAGGATTCCTGAATCATCGATAGCCCAGGTGTCACCTGTAGGTTTCTTAAATGAGAATTTGGGCGTTGTGCCATCTTCTTCGAAACCTTCCATTTTAACTAAAGGATAGTTGTTGTAATAAGCTCCTGAAGAGTAATAAATGCGTCCCCATTCGTTGTTGATCATATTTCCAAGATTGAAAATATCGAACGAAACCTGAAGTGTATTGCGTTTTCCACCTGCATCAACAAAGAAATCCTGAGCAATACGGAAGTCAAACAAATTGGTAAACGGAACACGTGAATGATTTCTTTCCACATAATCGCCACGGCGACCTTTGAGGTATTCATCCGCTTCGATGAACGCATTCAGGTCAGTCCACTGTTGCTCTTTCGAAAGAGTAATTTCACCATCTGTATTCTTGATATCGATTAAATGGATATCATTCTGATCTTTAGGAACATACAGCAGCTCAAGACTATTATTGTCTTCACCTAAATATTTGGTTGATCCGTCAGCATATCCGTATGAAAAACTTGGACCGGATTGACCTGTATAGAATAATGAAACAGTAGTTGCTGTATGTTTCAGGTATTCTTTCCTGTATGAAATGTAACCAACTACACGCGAACCCATATCAAAGTCAGAAGTTGCAAAATCGATATCATTCTTTCCGCGGACATTCGGAACGCGCCATTGTGATGAATTTTGTGAGGAAACACCATCATTCATTGATTTAGCATGTCCTAAGGAATAGGCTAAACTACCTGTAAATCCATTAGTGAAGTTTTTCTGCAACTGAGCTGTAACATTGTATGAATATCCTTTGTTGGTGTTTGTGCCAAGAATAATATCAGTATAAGCTCTTTTCTTATCGGTATTAGGATCATTTCCAAGAGCAATTTTCGACCAGATAGGACGGTTATCGCCAGTTCCTGTAAGTTCACCTGTTTTTTCATACGCCAGGTTATAATACAGAATGTTATTGAGAGTTTTGGTATAAGTTACATCAAAAGTTCCAACAAGCCCCCATGGGAGTTTTTTATCAACTGCCAGACTTGTGCGGAATACCTGTGGGTATTTGAATTTCTTGGCAAATATGTCAACTTGTCCGGAAGGTTGGGTTGGAGGAAGAACCGGCTGATTGTTCCAGGCAGGATTGAATATCAATTCTGGTGAACCTGCGGCAGTTACGCGCATACCACCTGTTATAACAGCATTGTTCTGAAACGAAGCGCCTGGCCATACATATGGAATACGACTGGTAAAAATGCCTGCGCCTCCGCGGATTTGGAAACTCTGGTCACCGGTAATATCATAGTTGAAGCCAACTCGAGGGTTAAACATAATAGCAGGATCGGGCATTTGTCCTGTTTGTGCACCTTCAAGATCCCAGCCTGCTTCTTCCAGAACAGGAATAACATTGGTATTGAAATCAGTATTTACTGGAGGAGTATCGAGGAACATCGGTAAATCGATACGCAAACCAACAGTAACTTTAAATTTATTGCTAACCTGAATTTCATCCTGTCCGTAAAGGCCTAACTGAAGCGCATTAAATTCGGCAGCAGCTTTGGAACCATCACCGGTTACATCATCAATGGCTGAGAATGTCCGATCAAACTGATAAGCAGGTGCTCCGGAAACGAAATCGGCGATACTGTTAAACTGATACGAGCCAAAGTTTTGACGAATAAAAAGATTATACATTTTATAAAACTCATTATGAGTTCCAAAAGTAAAAGTATGCTTCCCTTTATAAATTTCGAAATTGTCAGTCAGGGTGATGATATCCTGGTTCAGCTGATTTGCAGTTGAAAACTCTTCGGAACCGAAATAGATATTTGATGTACCATCTTTGATCCTTACGTAAGGAAAATTACTACCCATCGGATCGCGGTCGTCGCGAACAAAAGTGAGGCCCAAAATAAGACTGTTACTCATTTTGTTGCTTATATTGCTCTTTAGCTCAACAGCTGATGAGTTGGTTATTGATGGGAAATAAATACCTGAATTCCCATATCTTATGGTGGTTGTATTTGAATTTGAAGGACTGGTTTGTATAGCTTTGGTATATTGGTGACGAACCATCAGTTTGTGCACTTTATTGATGTTCCAGTCGAAACGGGCAAAAAATTTCGTTCCGTCGAGGGTTCTGTTAACATCGGTATACCCACCTGCATCATAGCCATATTCAGCAAGTTTGGCAGTTACTGAAGTCAAATCGTTTGCAGTTGCATCACCTTTGTAGGTTGAGAAATCGAAAGGCTGAGGAGTTTCATCTTTCTGAATTTCAGCATTAACAAAGAAGAATAGTTTATCCTTAACAATAGGGCCACCCAGGCGGAAGCCATATGTATTCGAACTGAATGGGTTAAGTTTTACCCTTTCGGTTTCTGAATTATCAGTAGGGGTTTTGCCAGCTAAATTCTCATTCCTGTTAACAAAATAAGCTGATCCCTGAAAATTATTATTACCACTGCGGGTTACGGCATTAATACCAGCACCGGCAAAGCCACCGAGTTTAATATCGTAAGGTGCAATTTGAATAGAAACCTGCTCGATAATATCCATTGAAAAAGGAGAAATTCCGGTTTGGCCGCCATTGGTTCCCTGATCAGTTAACCCAAATACATCATTATTAACAGCTCCATCAATATAAATTGCATTGTACCTGTTATTGGTACCTGATATTTCGATACCACCTCCCTGGGTTACCCTTGCCTGAGGAGTTAATCGGGTGTAATCCGACATATTGCGTCCGATAGAAGGCATACGCTCAATAGCTTGTATGCTAAGGTTTGTTTCAGCTCCTGTGCGGTTGCCATCAAAAATATTATTGCGGGTTCCAACTACTTCGATACCTGTAATAGTTGCAGCCTGCTGGCTAAGGGTAACATTGAGTTTCATAGTTTGCCCCAGGTTCAGGTACACTTCATCCTGTACAAAATTTTCGAACCCAACATAAGACACAGTAATTTTGTATGGTCCGCCGACATTCATATTAGGAATGCGGTAGTTTCCATCAGGATCGGTAGTTGTGCCATACTGCGAACCGGAAGGAGTATGCAACGCAATAACGGTTGCTCCTGGCAGGGTTTCGCCGTTTGTTCCTGAGATCACTCCGTTTACACCGGAAGTGGTAACCTGCCCTGCGACATAGGTCACGCTCATCAAAAAGATTGCGATAAGCATAATCTGCTTAAAAAATCTTCGAATTAATTTTTCAGTTTTCTTCATAAAGATTGATTGATTTGGTTAGTTTATGGTTTGGTTAAGAAAGTTAAGGAAGGAGGATTCAGTATCCGTTGGATTTAGAATTTATTCATTGAAAAACGCTGCAAAATTAATTTAAAGACATCAAAGTGAATAAACCAGTTGTTAAGAAAACATTAATTCTTTTAACAACTATTATGAAACAAATTTATTAAAATGTTTAAACCTGAAAGTATAAAGTTATCAACATTTTACCTTGTTTTGTTAAAAACAACTTCGGTTATTTTATTAACAACTTCATGATGATCATCAGGAAAAGAGTGAACCGTTGACAAAAAAAACATCTATTTCAATAGAGTTAAAAGGAGTCGATACAAATTTTTACTTACAACCCACCAGCTAAAAGTTTATAAAAATAATCTGAAGTTTATTGCGATGATTTTTTGGTTGCGGCTACTGATTGAATGTTTGCGAAAAAATTTTCCTTTTTATGACAGATGGTTTTCTCACACGATGCGTAACATTAAATCCGAGATTCAGCATTAGAAACGATAGAATAAACCATAAAACCTGCTTGTTTAACCTGCAACCTCCGAAGCGCTTGCCAATTCTTCGATCCTGCTTTTCAACCTGAAGCTGATCAATAAAACTGAAAAAGCTATGATTGCAATAACCATGAAACTCTGCGAATAACCATCAGCTCTTATGGTGAATGATGCAACAATAATTCCTATTAAAGTTGCACCTGTCATCTGCCCGGTGCTTGTAAAAAGTGTGATTATACCCTGCCCCAATGCTCTGTCCGACGATTGAACTTCATTCAGCATGATATATCTTAAAGCCGATCCCTGAAGCATTGCCGACCCAAGTCCCATTAATATTCCGGCTGTATAAAAATTAACTTTTGAAGTTGAATCCAGATAAAAAATAATCAATCCTGAACCAGCAAACAGAAGGCCAGCCATAACAATAGAGCGCGATCCAATCTTGTCAATCAATCGGCCGGCTAACGGCGATCCGATTGCAATTGCAAGTACAAAAGGGATAAGCATAAAACTGGCTTCAGATGTAGAAACGCCAAAAACATTAACAGCCAGCTCAGGGACAAAAATAGTAACCGCCTGTATAATCCCTGTTCCGAAAGCTACAATCCCTACAATCCTGATTTGCTTAACATCAAACAGTTGAATTTTTACAACCGGCGATGGTGAGCGCCTTTCGATAAAAATAAAAAGCAGTAAAGTGATAATTGTAATTATTAAAAAAGGATAAACCTCAATGGAAAAGATTCCTTTGAAGCCATCAGAAGCTTCGATGTTATTGATACCATAAGCGAAAGAAGAAACCAGGACAGCAATCAGAATCATTCCCATCCAATCGAAATGAGGTTTCAGCAAACTCCTTTTTGATGGGAGTAATCGCCAGGAGTAAAAAATTACAACGGCAGCTATCGGAAGATTTACCAGAAATAATGCATTCCAGTCGAACCATAATAAAAGTACTCCGGCAATAACCGGTCCGATAATAAAAGCAATACCAAATACTGCACCTATCATTCCGAGTGTACGCCCACGTTTTTCCGGAGGGAAAATATCGCCGATCACAGCCGAGGCTACAGGAAAAATGCCACTGGAACCAAATCCCTGAACTGCACGTCCTATTAGCAAAAATGTAATATCCTGGGAAAGTGCGACAATGGCTGAACCAAGTGCAAACACCGCGACAGAAAAAATATAAATATTGCGCCTTCCATAAAGGTCGGACAATTTTGAAAGCAAGGAAACCCCAACCAGGTTAAACAGCACATAAATACTAAAAATCCAGCTTAGCGAGCGGTGGTCAACTTTTATGGTTTGCTCAATGGCTGGTATGGCAGGACCGACAATCGAAATATCGAGAGCTCCCATCAAAACGCCGGTAAAAAGCAATGCCAGGATTTTACCGTTACGATGTTGTGTCATAAAAAAAGCGAATGAGTAAGTTGAGCGAATTCATAAAAAAATGCCGGACTAAGCCGGCAAAGATAATTTAAAATCAGTGGCACTTATCTGCCTTCATAAATGGATAAGTGTAATCGGTAGGTGGAATAAGTGTTTCCTTAATCGTTCGCGGACTAATCCAGCGTAAAAGATTCAGATGACTACCGGCCTTATCATTGGTGCCACTTTGACGCGATCCGCCAAATGGCTGCTGACCTACAACCGCTCCTGTAGGTTTATCGTTGAAATAAAAATTCCCTGCTGCGTACTTAAGTTCATCGGCTGCTTTTACCAATACACCACGATCCTGTGCGAAAATACAACCCGTCAAACCATATGGCGAAGTTTCATCAACAAGCCGAACTGTTTGATCGAAATCTTTATCCTTATATACATGAACGGTTAATACCGGCCCGAAAATCTCCTCTGTCATCGTAACAAAATGGGGATCATGCGCCTGGATAATGGTTGGCTGAACGAAATATCCTTTCGATTTATCTCCGGAGCCACCGAAAACCACTTCAGCATCGCTTGTATTTTTGGCCTTGCTGATATAGTTAGAAATATTATCAAATGATTTTTCATCGATAACAGCATTCATAAAATTGCTGAAATCGCGTACATCGCCAACCGTAATTTCAGCAAGCATTTCCCCTACCCGCTTTTTCACAGCCGGCCACATACTTTCCGGAATATAGGCTCTTGATGCTGCCGAACATTTCTGTCCCTGGTATTCAAAAGCACCACGAACCAAAGCCGTTGAAACTTCATCAACCTTAGCACTGGGATGAACAAGCACAAAATCCTTACCACCTGTTTCGCCAACAATACGAGGGTAAGAACGGTAATTGGAAAGATTGGAAGCTGTATTCTGCCATAGTTTGTTGAAAGTACCATTGCTTCCGGTAAAATGTAAACCTGCAAAATATTTATCAGCGATTACCTGGTTGCCAACAGCTGAACCCTGACCTGGAATAAAATTAATAACCCCATCGGGCAATCCTGCTTCTTTAAAAACCTGCATTAAAATGTAATTCGAAAGTATAGAGGTAGTTGCCGGTTTCCAGATTGTGGTATTCCCCATGAGAACCGGAGCCATGTTAAGGTTGGAAGCAATTGCAGTAAAATTAAACGGCGTTACAGCAAAAACGAATCCTTCGAGCGGACGATATTCAAGACGGTTAATAATTCCGGGATCGCTATGAGGCTGCTCATTATAAATATCGGAAATATAGTGGGCATTAAAACGCAGGAAATCAATGGTTTCGCAGGCGGCATCAATTTCCGCCTGATAGGCACTTTTGCTTTGTCCAAGCATTGTAGCCGCATTTAAAAGCATCCGGTATTTTTTCGATAGCAGTTCAGCAACTTTGAGTGTTACCGAAGCTCTTTCGAACCAGGAAAACGACTCCCATTCGCGATGTGCTTTGAGAGCGGCATCAATAGCCATTTTCACTTCCTTTTCGCCGGCTTTGTGGTATCGTGCCAGTACATGCCCATGGTCGTGAGGCATTTTCACTGTATCGGTATCATTAGTAAAAACCTCTTTCCCTCCAATAATCAGGGGAATCTCCATTACGCCTGAGCTCAGCCTGTCAAGTTCGGCCTGTAAATCCTTGCGATCGCGCGATCCTGGTGAGTATGACCGGACCTGTTCGTTAGCAGGATAATCAAAAATAAAAACTGCATTATTCATAGTGAAGTCTGTTCCTTTTTATGGTAAGAAAATAGTTAATATTTACCATTATTTAACTGATAAACATGTTTGATAATGAACATGAAAACATATAATATGTTCAGTTGTTTGTATTTTTACACCAATGTTTTCAGGTGACAGGATGAAATAAAATAAATGAAAATTTAAAAGAAGGAAAATTTATGAATTACTATATCATAACCGGAACATCACGAGGCATTGGAGAAGCACTCGCAAAAAGTATAATTGAGCCAGGCAATACTCTTTTTGCCGTATCAAGAACTATGAACGAAGACCTTGTTGAATATGCTTCTTCACTAAATGTACCTGTATTTTATCACGAAGCCGATCTGAGTAAGCGCGATCAGGCGGAATTGTTTATAAATAGTGTTTTTGAAAAAATACATCTAACTGATAATGATAAGATTGCACTTATAAACAATGCCGGAATGCTTGAGCCGGTTGCGCCTGTTAAATCAATTGATTTTGAAATGACTGAAAAGCATCTGAACCTGAACTTGCTAGCCCCGTTCATCATGAGTTCAGTTTTCCTGGCAAAAACAACCGGTTTATCAATCCCAAAAGTTATATTGAATATTTCTTCCGGAGCTTCCTCACATGCCTTCAGCGGGTGGAGCGTTTATTGCAGCTCAAAAGCCGGCCTGGATATGCTTACCAAAGCTGCCGGGCTGGAACAAAATGCTGAACAGCATCCTGCTACAATATTCGCCTTAGCGCCTGGAATCATTGAAACCGGAATGCAGGAACTCATAAGGGATGCTGATGAGAACTTATTCCCCGACCGTAATATGTTTATACAGCTTTATGAAGAAGGTAAACTTGCTAAGGTTGAAGATGTAGCTAAAATTATACTTCGTTCTATTTTCAGCCCTGCTATTGTGACAGGTTCTGTGTTAACAATTGATCAACTAAAAGAACTTTAATCCTGCGAATTGTTTCTGAACATGTTTTAATTACTTTTGGTGAAACTATTGCCTGATGCTGGAAACATTAAAAACTATTGATGAGAATCTGTTTCTTTTCCTGAATGCACAACACAACTCTTTCTGGGACCCGATCATGTGGCTTTTCAGCAGTATGCTTTTCTGGGGACCACTATATGTATGGTTTCTCTGGTTATTGCATAAAGAATATCCCCGGCATTACTGGACAGTTTTAGTTGCTATCATACTCCTGATCACAGCATCTGATCAGTTATGCAACCTGGCAAAAGATAGTTTTATGCGTTTCAGGCCAACGCATGAACCTCACTTACAGGATTTAGTGCATACTGTAAATGGGTACCGCGGTGGAATGTACGGATTTTATTCCGGGCATTCGGCTAATTCATTTTCTGTTGCTTTTTTTATTATTGCTGCTGTCACGAAAATGCGTAATTACCTAATTCCTATTGCATTGGGTTATGCAACCTTAACCGCATACAGCCGCATTTATCTTGGAGTTCATTACCCTGGAGATATTTTAACAGGAGCTTTAATGGGAATTCTTGCAGGAACTGTTTTTGCATATTTACACAATAAATTACGCACAAAGTACCTGAAAACAAGAGTTTAATATCCGTAAATTTTTGCTGTAAATTTTTCAACATTTACTTTATAGGTGCATACTTCGCGCAATGAAGGTGCATTATAAGTAAAATCCTTGTTAGTGTAATGCGACATGACCTGATTCATAAATTCAACTTTCTGTTCCATATCATCGATAAACTCGACCTTGCCAAAAGCCAGTACACTGCGGTATTTCATGCTATAGCTGCATGCAACCGACTCGCTCTGATGACGTAGCTGATGATCCGTACTGAATGCAATACAAACCGATGGATTTTTCCGCAATATGTCGATTTTATGACCTTTTTGCGCAGAGTGCAGAAATATTATACCATTGATATAACCAAAATTAAACGGAAGCACATATGGCAGATTGTTTTCGTCGACCATGCTTACATAACAAACCTGGCATTTATTAATTATTTCGTCAATTTCAGTTTGGTCAGTAATAAAACGATGGTGCATATGCTGAGGGATTAGGATTTTGGGGTTAGGATTTTAGCAGTAGCAATGTCATTTCAGGAAACTGGTTTCCTATCTGATTTCGGCTTGGCGATGGCTTCGAGCAGCCAGCTAATAAGCGAAACGATAATCGAAAATAAAACTGCTGTAAAAAAACTATCTACAGTAAAACCTTCGAGAGCATAATCAGTTAAAAGAATGATTATTGCATTTATGACAAGGAGGAACAATCCAAATGTAAGCAAGGTAAACGGAATTGTAAGAATAACCAGTATCGGCCGCAGGAAAGCATTTAGAAATCCAATAACAAATGCTACCAGGATAGCCGTAGGAAATCCTTTGAGATAAACGCCATCCAGGATGTAATCCCCAAAGAAAACGGCCAGGGAAGTAACAAGTAATTTTAGTATGAATTTCATGAAGTCCGGTTTGAAAAGTGCTTACAAATTTACAGAAAAAAGGAAATCGGCAAAATACTGCTTTTCCAGGGGCTGATAGCCTAACCGGACACCAAGATCAACAGGAAATACGAAACGGAGTAAATGCATATCGGAGGTTAATTCGACTCCGGCCGATTGCAGCTGCTGATTAATATCATGTCCTGTGGCTTTTCCGCCGTCAAAGAACAAATTTGCTTTCAATCGTTTAAAATACACTAATGGTCCTAAAGCAAAATCGGGATAAGCGAAGGGAAATTTGTAGTTCAGAGCGAAACAAGCCAATTTCTCCGCATCAATATAATTGTATCCCCTTGGCAGATTAATCTGATTGCTGTATGTGTACGTACCTTTATTTTTATACTGCCAGTTTAAATCAATCCTGATCCCATGATGCCTGATCATACCCGGGAAATAAAACCGTGTACCAGCCGAAACAATTCTTCCAAGGTTATTATCGCCCAATGGAGAATGCCGGTAACTACCCGTAATCGACTGCCCCCAGCGGGGAAACAAATCCTTATACGATTGCTTTATAAACCGGTATGCGTAAAAACTATAATCGAGCGACTGAATGGTACCAGTGAGTTTATCCTCATCTGGAGAAGTATTATCGGTGATATTATTCCACGATGTAAAAGCCTGTAAACGAATTCCTTTGTAGTATTTTCCTCCTGTAAAAAGTAGCGGTAAAGTTAATCCTCCGCTGATAACTGTTTCGTTAAAATTATATCTCACAGAACTATCGCCCCCTGTGTATGCGGTTCGAGCGCCATAGGAAGTTTTTAAATCAATCATCGGATACCAGGCCTGCCAGCTAAAATCGATAGTCACTTTCCCTGTATTTTCGGCCATATCATATTTATACCCAACAATTGTTGTAGCTGTACTCAATTCATTTTGCGACATAAAAGAAATGCCGGCACCGTTTTCGCCTTCCATATAATTTATGTAAGCTGGTGCCCAGCTATGGAAATTAAAAATATGCAAACCTTTTTTATAGGGTTCAGACTGGAATACAAGATTTGTGTCCTGTAAGAAATCGAAATTTACATCTTCCTCATCTACAAGATGTTTATAGAGCGATGGCGAAAAATCTTCCACTTCATTTAATGGTTTCCATGATTTGGGGTTAAATTCAGCTTCAACAATGCCGTAACCACCCGATGAATAGTTTGAGTAAACTATTCTTCTACCATCAGGACTTAAGTCGGGATTACAGGCTCCAAAACGCGCAGAAGTAACCTGGAACACTCTTTCAGAATTTGCAAGGTCAACTGCATAAATATTTTCAATACCTGAATAGGAGCCATTAAAAAGCACATATGTTCCCGCAAACACAGGATTTGCGATGTCTATAAATGTTGCCGGAATTATTGTTGTTATTTCTTTATTGTCAAATTCATACAATTCAATACTCTTCCCTTCAGCATCCAGCTTAGTGAAAACTATTTTTTTCCCATCTTCAGACCAGGAAGGAGTCATATAAAAATCAGTCAAAGATGTAATTATAGTATCGGTTTCCTTTCCTGTTTCAATACCAATAAGAACAAGAGAATATCTGTTCTCAGGGCTAACGGTAATTGCGGCTATTAACTTACCATCGGGCGACAAAGCCGGCGCGAAATAACGACTTTTAGGAGTTAATTCGCTGGTTTTCCCAGTTTCAGAATCAAAAATCCGGATTACCGAAAAGTTACGCTGTCCCCAACGAGGGTCGTTAATCGATTCAGTAAAAGCAAGCTTGAAGTTTCTTATGGATATTTCCCCGTTCTTAATTTCCGGCAAATGAGGATTAGCAAGTTGTTTAACGATTGAATAATTTTCGGATGACAGAAATCCAGGTGTATGTATCACTTGCTTAAACCCGTTCGGCCCCAGAACTACAAACCGTGTGATGTCATCTAAACTGGTGAATTCAGCAACAACTAAAGTATCATTGAGATAATATGGAAACTTATAGTTCTCGTATTTCTTATTGCTCTGCGCACTAAAAGGTGTAAATGGAGTTTTATAAATATTTTCGTCCTGATATCTCCACATGCTATCCAGATCACTCATTGACATACGGTACAAATTCTCTTTTCCAAAACCTGTCTCTTTCTTTAGTCCTTTATTGAAAGGTGTTATTACGAAAGGCTTTCGGGCTACCTCATCAAGTGCGCTCACCCAGGCCTTGTATCCATACTTTCGTCTCACGTTTGCAACTAGTGAATAGCCCAAAACATATTGATTTGGGACAAAGGATTTATAGGAGCCCATTGCGGCTTTATCGTAGGTAAAGGCACCTTTTTCTGCAATCTGGGTACGCAAAAACATTTCAAAAGCAGGCAACCGGCCTCTTCCTGACTTGCTCAAGACTGTTTCGGTGCATACCGCGTCACCTTCCATAAACCAGGAAGGAACAAACAATCCGTTTATTGATGCTGCAGCCTGTTCGCCCATGAGCCACGATAAAACTTTTGTAAACCCCTGGTTAGTCCGGTCAAGTTGCACAACATGCCGGTATTCATGAATTACCAGCTGATTAATCCAATCTTGTGCATACATATCCTGAGGTGGACAGGTAAACAATTCAATTCTTTTGGGAGCCCATAC
>CAZBZA010000007.1:0-27404 GCA_964495865.1 uncultured Lentimicrobiaceae bacterium | reverse complement strand
ATTTCCTTGAGTAACCATCATTTGTTTTAATGATATATACTCCTGAATTCCATGATGATACATCAATACGCGTAGTTTCTGATGCAACTTTTGTCATAGGAACCATTATTTTTCCTAAAACATCAGTGATCATGTAAGAAATTTGTTTCTGACTGTTAACCTGCAGGTTAATAAAATCCAATGTTGGATTTGGATAAGCGGTCAAGGCAAGTTTTTCATCATTTTTCAAATCCGTATATAACAACCGCTTTGACACCGTTTGAACTACTTCCTTAGATTGATTATGTTGCACAAAAGCAACAAACTCAAGGTTTTCGACAATATATCCTGCTGTTGAAAAATCGAAAGTGAATGATAGCTTGTTTGAAGCTGAGAAATTAAGAGGAGAACCTGATGCATCGGGAAACATATTGCGACAAACGAAATTAACTTCTGTCATTCCATTAATCCATATAACAGGAATATGCGATTCGGTGAGAGCTGTTTGCAGATATAGGTCAGAGGTAAAGAAACCATTAGTTTGTTCAATAGTTATAGTTGCCTGGTAATCGTCACCCGAAATATGCTCAAGCATCAGGTCCATAATATGAACGGAAGGAACAGGTTTTCGGATATTGTATATTGTAAGGTAATACGGATAAAGTGAATTCGTTGGAGAACCTCCAACTATTGCATAAACTCCGTCAATTTCACATGTGGGATATCCCCATACATTATAAAATTCAAGACGTTCGAGTGAAACGATATTTTCATAATTGTCGTTTAAATGATATTCGATAACCGATACATCATGCCCATTGCTAACCATTTCATCCGCGCCGATTGCAGCACTTGGACAATACACACACCATGTACCGGTTCCGATTTCGTAGAGCACTTTTGTGCGTTCAACACCGCCTCCGATTATATTGGTTACAGTATTTGAAGATGTGGAATATCCGAGACCTTCGTAATGTGCTTTGACTTCATATTCATATGTATTTGGATATAAATTTCCATCGGAGTAGTTTGTAGTTGTTATGCCGGAATTAATAACAACCCCATTTCGGAGTATCGAATAGTGATCAGGTGTACCTGATGAAGGCTCATCCCATGATAGGAAAATCCCTGCATCATATTCCGTCGAAGTAAGGTTAGAAGGGCCATTGGTAATGGGTAGCTGACTTATAATCTCAATATCATCATAATAAGTTTCAGCCTGTCCAGTTGCGCTACCTTTACCATAAAAGTTTAGTGCATCAAGTTTTGCAAGAGTGTTACATCCAGCTGAACCGGTACTCCATATCCAGCTTACTACTTCGTTATCATCAATATAAAGTGTTGCAAAATCATCGTCAATATCAATAATAACTTTTATTGGAACCCAGATACCCATAGTATAAGTAAAATCAGCTGAGTTTGTGCCTCCTGCATTTACAGTTCCGGTAGCATTTTCAAAAAAAAATATTTCCAATCCGTAAATGCTGTTGTATGAGTCGAAGTCCTGCAGAATACAAAAGTTTCCTGTTCTTTCAGGAGTAACTCTTGCTAAAGCCTTGATCATATATCGGCCCGTTGTTTTGTCATAGAGTTGCAATATGAGGTCTTTATTATAAATAATTTTCACAGAATTTACTCCACTATGTGCATATTCGTTCGAAATAATGGGATCCTCATAGTTGCCTGGAGTATTATTCATGGTGGTCCAATCTGTTCCTGGAGCCTGTTGAACAAATTTTAAACCGGCTGTATAGGATTCAAAATCATCAAAGAATAATGTTGATTGAGCATTCCCAATAGTTGAGCTAAATATTAATACTATCGTAATTAAGTAAAACTTCTTCATAGTACTAATTTTTATTATTGTTATAACAAATTTAGCATAAAAATTAACCATTTCCTTTCTATTAAAAGCAAAAAAAAGCCTGAACGAATTCAGGCCTTTTTTATTGGTAAAATAATCGTTTTAGCGACCGGCAATAGTGAATTTCCTTGAGTAACCATCATTTGTTTTAATGATATATACTCCTGAATTCCATGATGATACATCAATACGCGTAGTTTCTGATGCAGCTTTTGTCATTGGAACCATTATTTTTCCTAAAACATCAGTAATCATGTATGAAATCTGTTTGTCGCTGTTAACCTGCAGGTTAATATAATCCAATGTGGGATTTGGATAAGCGGTTAATGCAAGTTTTTCATCATTTTTCAAACCTGTGTACAACATCAGATGCGATACGGACTGAACAATCTCTTTCGAAGGATTATGCTGAACAAAAGCAACAAACTCCAGATTTTCAAGCACATACCCTGTAGTTGAAAAATCGAAAGTATAAGTGAGTGTATTTGAAGCAGTAAAATCGAGTGGGGTACCTGCAGAACTCGGGAACATTTCGCGGCAAACGAAATTTACTTCTGTCATTCCACTCAGCCATATTTCCGGAATATGTGATTCGGTAAGAGCTGTGTGAAGAACAAGATCCGAAGGAAAATAATTACTGGCCTGCTCAATGGTAACCGTTGCGCGATAAGTGTTACCAGAAACGTGTTCAACCTTTTTTTCGAGGAAATGAATTGAAGGAACATCGATTCGCTGGTTGTACATATTCAGATACGAAGGATATAAAGATGTGGTTGCATTACCTCCAACCATTTCGAGAACTCCATCAACCTTGGTTGTCGGATATCCGGTTATAGCATAATATGAAATCCTGTCTAGAGAAGCAGTATTTTCATAACTATCGCCTCCATGGTATTCGATAATGGCTACATCATGTCCGTTGTGTACCATATCATCAGCGCCTTTTGCAGCTCCCGGGCAGTATTGACACCAGGTTCCGGTTGCAATTTCAAACAAAACTTTTGTGCGATCAAGACCACCTTCTATTATGCCTTCCGCAGTGTTGGAAGAAGGGGAATAACCCATTCCGATATAGTGAGCTTTTACTTCATAAACATAAGTATTTGGATATAAATTAGCATCCATGTAGGAAGTGGTGGTTGTAGTTGAATTGATAACAACTCCGTTGCGGATGATCGAATAATTATCAGGTGTTCCAGATGATGGGGCATCCCAGGTTAGACTAATATCAGAACCAGAGACTGTGGCAACGAGATTTTCCGGACCTACAAGATCAACCTGCTCGATAAATTCGATATCATCAAAATAACATTCAGCGGTGCCTCCGGTTGTTGGGCCATAAAAGTTTACTGCATCAAGTTTAAGTAAATTACTGCTGCCTTGTGCTCCGGTGCTCCATTTCCAGCTGACAACTTCACTATTATTGATGTAAAGTGTGGCAAAGTCATCATCGAGGTCAACCATAACGCTGATAGGAACCCATGTTCCCTGATCATAAGTAAAGGATCCGGATAATTCGCCACCGGCATTTACATCACCTGTTCCATTTACATTAAAATATACTTCCATGCCCCATTGGCTGGTACTTGCGGCAAAATCCTGAAGTAAATTGAAATAGCCAATTTTTCCGGAAGGAACATAAGCAAACATTTTAATCTGGTAACGTCCTGTGGTTTTATCGTTAAGTTTTAAAACCAGGTCGTTGTTTGGTGCAATTTTTACCGATTTTGTTCCTCCGTTAGCCTGAGCATCAGATACTATTGGATCTTCTGACCCGCCTGGGGCATTGCTCCATGTCGTCCAGTCAGTGCCCGGTGCTTGCTGAACAAGCTTAGAACCGGCAGTGTATGACTCGAAATCATCAGAAAAAAGAGTTGTTTGCGCAAATCCAAAAGAAATGCAAAACAAGATCAGAAATGATAAAGTGTAAAGTTTTTTCATGATTTAGTTGTTTGAGGTTTGTAAACAACAAATCTATAAAAAAATATTTATGATACAGGAAGTGAGAAAAAATTATGAGGTTATCAACTTGTTACGCAAATAATGTGCTGTGTGCGAAGTTTCCGTTTTCAGGAGTGCTTCGGGAGTTCCTTCAAACAGCACAAAACCACCCTGTTCACCTCCTTCAGGCCCCAGGTCAATAACCCAATCAGCAGTTTTTATTACATCGAGGTTATGTTCAATAACTATAATTGAATGGCCTTTGGTAAGTAACTCATTAAAAGCTGAAAGCAACCGGTTTATATCATGCATGTGGAGCCCGGTGGTGGGTTCATCAAAAATAAACAGGGTAGGGGAGTCGTTGGTTCCTTTGGTCAGGAATGATGCCAATTTGATCCGTTGTGCTTCACCGCCCGAAAAAGTATCCGACGATTGCCCAAGTTTAAGATATCCTAATCCAACATCAGCCAATGGTTTCAGTTTAGCTGAAATACGGTTTGCTGTAGCGCTTTTCTCCTCACCGGCATGAAAAAACTCTATAGCCTGTTCAATGGTTAAATCAAGTATATCGAATATCGTTTTTTCATGATATTTTACATCGAGAACCTCATCTTTGTAACGTTTTCCTTTGCAGCTGTCGCACAGGAGGTGTAAATCGGCCATAAACTGCATCTCCACAGTTACAATTCCCTCGCCTTCACATTCCTCGCATCGGCCTCCTTCAACATTAAAGGAAAAGAATCCGGGTTTATATCCTCTCACCTTTGCCAGTTGCTGGTCGGCAAACAGACTTCGGATATCATCAAATGCTTTTACATAAGTTGCAGGATTTGAACGTGATGACCTCCCTATCGGATTTTGATCGATAAATTCAACAGCAGTAATAAGATTATAATCACCTTCCAGGCGGTCGAATCGTCCTGTTCGTTCACCATATCCACCGAAAATCTTTTTGAGTGCAGGATAAAGTATTCGTTTTACCAAAGTGGTTTTTCCTGAGCCACTTACACCTGTTACCACTGTCATTGCTTTAAGCGGAAATTTTACATCAATACTTTTAAGGTTATGTTCGCGTGCACCTTTTATCTCGATATAATCGTTCCATGGTCTGCGGCTAACAGGTAACTGAATGAATTTCTTACCTGAAAGATACAAGCCAGTCATGCTTTTCTCATCCTTCAGTATTTCTTCAAAAGTTCCCTGAAACACCAACTCTCCGCCGTGGCTTCCTGCCAGCGGGCCAATATCAATTACCTGGTCGGCAGCTTTTATAATTTCTTCTTCGTGCTCAACCACAATAACGGTATTGCCCATATCGCGCAATCCCTTCAATACTTTAATAAGCAAATGAGTGTCGCGCGGATGCAGTCCTATACTTGGTTCGTCGAGTATATAAAGTGATCCTACAAGGCTGCTCCCCAATGAAGTAGCAAGATTAATGCGTTGCGATTCGCCACCTGATAGTGTGTTAGAAAGCCTGTTCAGAGTCAGGTAAGGCAATCCGACATTGCACAAAAATCCAAGTCTGTTTTTAATCTCGACAAGCAAACGGTCAGCAACTTTATGCTCATATTCGGTCAGCCTCATGTTTTCGAAGAAATCAAGAGCGTCAGCTATTGGGGTCAAAACCAAATCGGTGATGGATTTTTCGTTCACCTTGACATAATTGGCATCTTTACGTAAGCGTGTACCAAGGCAATCGGGACAAACTGTTTTGCCTCGATACCTTGAAAGCATTACCCTGTATTGAATTTTATATGTTTGACTTTCGACCATGGCAAAAAATGCACTTATTCCTTCGAAGTGCTGATTCCCAGTCCATAACAGTTTTTTTTGTTCGTTTGTGAGTTTATAATATGGAGTGTGAACCGGGAAATCAAACTTATGAGCATGTTTTATAAGTGTATGCTTGTATTCACTCATTTTTTCACCTTTCCAACAGGCAACAGCATCGTCATATATTGACAGGCTTTTATCCGGAATTACCAGGTCTTCATCAATGCCAATTACACTACCAAATCCTTCGCAGGTTTTGCATGCGCCAAATGGATTATTGAAACTGAAAAGATGAACTGATGGTTCTTCGAAAGTGATTCCATCCAGTTCGAAACGGTTCGAAAATTCAATACGCTTGTGCATGTTGTCAGTTTCAATACCCAGAACGCATGTGCCACTACCTTCAAAAAAGGCTGTTTGTACTGAATCGGCAGCTCTTGCAGCAAGGTCTTCGTCGGCCTTATCAATAGTAAACCGGTCAACCAGCACAAACATATCGTTGTAATCGAATTTTTCCGCTTCAGGCAAAATATCTTCAATTTTCAAAACATTATCCTGGTATAGCACCCTGCTAAATCCTTGTTGCAGAACAACCGTGAGATCATCTTTAAGATTACGGTCATTTTTCTGATACACAGGACTATAAATCATTATCCGCGTTCCTTCGGGTTGCTCCATAATTACATTTACAACATCGGTAACGCTATGCCTTGTAACCTGCTCCCCTGTAACTGGCGAAAAGGTTTTACCAATGCGGGCAAACAAAAGTTTAATATATTCGTATATTTCAGTTGAAGTTCCTACCGTCGAACGCGGATTGCGTGTGTTAACTTTTTGCTCAATGGCAATTGCCGGAGCAATACCTTTAATATAGTCAACTTCCGGTTTGCTCATCCGTCCGAGGAATTGCCTGGCGTAAGAGCTCAGGCTTTCAACATACCTGCGCTGCCCGTCAGCATATAGTGTATCGAATGCAAGCGATGATTTTCCTGATCCTGATAAGCCTGTAATTACCACCAGCTTATTACGTCTGATAGCTACTGAAATATTTTTTAGGTTATTTACCCTGGCTCCTTTTACAAGGATATATTTTTTGGGGTCTAACTGGTCAATGTCTGTAATAATCATACTTATTTTCTCAATTTCAATGTAAACCTGTTCGAAAGTTTACTTTAATGCATGAACGAATGCGGCTGCAAAGCTACTTACATTTCGGACACTTATCACGGTAAAAGAGTCCATAATTCAACTTATTATCAGGTAATGATAATTTATTGAGCGGAAAATAGAATGATATATAATGCAGAAAAACAAATGGTTATGGATAACAATCAGTTGAAATATATATTCAATTTGAAATAATTTTAACAAAAATTTGCAACCAGATGAATAGATGTGTACATTTGCAAGTCTCAAAGTAAAAATGTTATAAATAAACATATTACTTTTCATAGCCTGATCCATTAATTATAAACCAAAACCAATTCGTTATCGAAAGATTTCTACGCTCTTAAACTCAAATAATTACTAACCAATACGGAGGTATCATGTCCACCCCCATTGTTAGCGATCAGGAGCTTATAAGCAACTATCTCGCCGGTAATGAATATAGTCTTGAGGTTCTTATTAACAGGCACAAGCAAAAAGTTTATTCGTACATCCTTCTCGTAGTCAGAGATAAACATCTGGCCGACGATATATTTCAGGATGCCTTCATTAAAGTTATAAACACTTTACGATCAGGTGTTTATAAAGAAGAAGGAAAGTTTATCCAATGGGTAATGCGAATTTCTCATAACCTTATTATTGATCATTACCGCAAATCGAAACGTTTGCCGATAGTGGACAACCATTCAGAAGAAGGTGATATTTTTGATAATCTCCGGATCGTTGATGATTCCATTGAAGATAGAATGATTGTTGACCAGATATATGAAGATGTGCGCAAGCTCATTGACCATTTGCCTGGAGAGCAGCGCGAAGTATTATTGCTCAGGCATTACAGCGATATGAGTTTTAAGGACATTGCCGAGCAAACTGATGTCAGTATCAATACAGCATTAGGCCGTATGCGATATGCGCTGATCAACCTCCGTAAACTTATCGACAGTAAAGAGATCATACTTAGTGTTTAGTGTAAATATTTTCAATCTCATACAATAAAGGAGAGGCCTTTACCGTTTTTTGGGTATTAAGTTTAACAAATCCCAAATAGATGATAAAAATCTCTACACTCCTTAATGAAGCTTCACAAGTAGCCGATAACCAAAAAGTTGGGCGTCTGGTTCCAGGTCCTCAGGCAGTGAAGATGCTGATAAGTTATTCGCAAGCTTTGCAGGTAATACATTGCAATGATTTTAATACCTGTTATATTGTGCTTAACTAAATCAGTTGGTCGGAAGTTAACAAATTAGTCCCGCATAATGCGGGATTTTTTTTTTGTCAAATCATCCATTTTGTAAATTTAACCTCGAAAAACCAATTCCCTTAAAACCTTGCCTAATGAACTTCAGAAATAACAAGAGCTTTGATACTTCCTTTTATTTTTGTTTTATTGAGAATTAACCAGACCATATGCAGAATAAATTATCGAAAAAAGAACGTTTTAAACAAATTGTCAGCTATTTTGAGACTGCGATGCCTGTTGCTGAAACTGAACTGGTATTTCAGTCGCCATACCAGTTGCTTGTTGCGGTTATCCTATCAGCCCAGTGTACCGATAAGAGAGTGAATATTATCACACCACCATTCTTTCAAAAATTTCCGGATGCTGAATCACTTTCGAAAGCATCAGTTGAAAGCATATTCGATTTGATTAAAAGTTGTTCGTACCCCAATAATAAAGCTAAAAATCTGCTCGGTATGGCACAAACTTTAGTAACTGAATTCAAAGGAATTGTTCCTTCTGATATTGACGAGTTGCAGAAAATGCCCGGAGTAGGAAGAAAAACAGCGAATGTTATTGCTTCTGTGGTTTTTAACCTTCCGGCAATGGCGGTAGACACTCATGTTTTCAGAGTTTCGAACCGTATTGGGCTGACAACAAACTCCCGCTCACCGCTTGCAACTGAGAAAGAACTTGTAAAATATATTCCATCGGAAAAACTTTCGATTGCTCATCACTGGCTTATCCTTCACGGCCGGTATGTTTGTATTGCCAGGAAACCAAAATGCGATGAATGTGGGATAAAGGATTTTTGCCGCTATTATGCTCCTCATAACATCAAGTGAATAGGATTAAGGTGTATAGTTTTTTTTGAACTATTTATTGTAATTTCTGTTTAAAGAATACTAACTTCTGTTAAACGTTTTTATCCATCAAAATATGATTACATTAAAAGCAGGTGATGCAGCACCTTTATTTTCTGCTAATGATCAGCATGGCAACGAAATATCCCTAAAATCGCTGAAAGGCAAAAAAGTTGTCCTGTATTTTTATCCCAAGGATGATACTCCCGGTTGCACAGCCGAAGCCTGTAACCTTCGCGATAATTATGCCGAACTTTTAAAACTTGGATATGCAGTTATTGGCGTAAGTCCTGATCCTCTGAAATCGCATTTAAAGTTTGCGGACAAGTACGAATTGCCTTTTTCGCTTCTGCCGGATACTGAAAAAGAAATTATTTCTGCTTATGGCGCCTGGGGCCCTAAAAAGTTCATGGGTAAGAGCTATGAAGGTGTTTTAAGGTCAACTTTTGTGATAAATGAAGACGGAATTATTGAAAAGGTTTTCACCCAGGTTGATACAAAAAACCATACAGATCAGATACTTAAAGGATAATTGGATTAAATGTCTGAATAACAAAAAAAAATTTGCCACTGCATTTTTTTTATATTTGCAGTGGCAATAATTTTGTTAATAAAAACCTCCTTCAGATTCAAAGTATATTTTTGTTTAGAACATAAACGGAGTAAATTTGCTATCTAAAGTTAAATTATTAAAAAATGGCAAAGGAAGATACCAACCAGGAAAAACTGAATGTCCTGAAGCTTACAATGGATAAGCTCGAAAAAACATATGGTAAAGGTACTATTATGAAACTGGGCGACCAGGTAGTTGAAGATACTCCAGCTATTTCAACCGGCTCGCTGGGTTTGGATATAGCGCTTGGGGTCGGCGGTTTACCCAAAGGCAGAGTTATTGAAATATACGGACCTGAATCTTCAGGTAAAACAACTCTTGCTTTACATGCAATAGCACAATCGCAGAAAAAAGGTGGAATAGCTGCTTTTATTGATGCTGAGCATGCTTTCGATCGCTATTATGCACAGAAACTGGGTGTTGATATCGAAAATCTGCTTATCTCACAACCGGATAACGGCGAACAAGCGTTGGAAATTACCGAAAACCTTATTCGTTCGGGTGCAATTGATATTATTGTTATCGACTCCGTCGCAGCTTTAACTCCCCGAAGTGAAATAGAAGGTGAAATGGGCGATTCGAAAATGGGTTTGCAGGCCAGGCTTATGTCGCAGGCACTTCGTAAACTTACATCCACCATAAGTAAAACCGGCTGCTGCTGTATTTTTATTAATCAGTTGCGCGAAAAAATTGGTGTTATGTTTGGTAATCCCGAAACTACTACCGGTGGTAATGCATTGAAATTTTATGCTTCTGTTCGTTTGGATATCCGCCGTCAGACTCAGATTAAAGACGGAGATGTGGCAATAGGAAACCGCGTAAAAGTGAAGGTTGTTAAAAACAAAGTAGCTCCGCCATTCCGCCAGGCCGAATTTGATATAATTTATGGTGAAGGTATTTCAAAATATGGCGAAATCATTGATCTCGGTGTTGAACGAAATATCATTAAAAAAAGCGGTTCCTGGTTTAGCTATGGCGAAACAAAATTAGGCCAGGGTAGAGATGCATTGAAAAAATTGCTTGCTGACAATCCTGAACTGTGTGATGAAATTGAAGCACAACTTATAATTGCCCTTAAAGCATAATGAACTGATTTAATGATAATTATAAGTTCATTGTGATTTACCTGCTTTTTAACAGATAAAATGCGAAAACTCCGGATGAATAATCAGCCGGAGTTTTTATTTTTGCAAACTAATTCAACCGTTTACCATGCGTAACATTTTGTTTTTTATTTTTCTGGCCTTAACAATCTCACAGGCATTTTTTGCGTGTAATCAATCAGAGACGGGTAGTAAGGTGTCAGCAAATGATTCCATTTCACAGGAACTTTCAGCATTAAATGATGCCATTGCGAAAGATCCAGGGAATTCTGGATTGTACACGCAGCGTTCGGAGTATTTTGTAAGGCGCGAATTATTTAACGATGCACTTTCTGATATTAATAAAGCAATTGAACTTGATCCAAAATCAGTTAAGGCCTACACCGGGCTTTCGGGTATTTACCTGTTAATGGGTAAACCTCAGGAATCGCTGGATGCACTGAACAGGGTACTTCAGTTTGATGAAAAAAATGCTGATATTTACCTGAAAAAAGCAAAGCTTTACCTGGTGATGAAGGATTATGAAAACTGCGCGGTTTCGGTTGAGAAAACACTCGAAATTGACCCTGAAAAGGCTGATGCTTATTTTTTGAAAGGAATGGCATTGATGGAAAACGATAAAATGGATTTTGCCATACAAAGTTTTCAGCGCGCTGTAACCATTGACCAGTCACATTTTGATGCCCTTATGCAGTTAGGTTATATTTGGGAAAGCCGTGATCAGAAAATGTCGATTGAGTATTTTAAAAGCGCGGTAAAAGCTAATCCCCGAAGCACAGAGGCTTTGTATAACCTGGGATTGCTTTACCAGGAAAACGATCAACCTCAAAAAGCTATTCAAACCTATGAAGAACTCATTAAAGTGAATCCTGGCAATGCACTCGCTTATTATAATATCGGGTATGTTAACCTGGTTTATCTAAGTAAATACTCCGAAGGTGTAACTTTTTTTACAAAAGCAATCGAACTCGATCCTGAATATACAGATGCATGGTACAACCGTGGTTTTTGTTACGAACTTTTGAAAGAGAAAGAAAAGTCGGAAAATGATTACCGGCAGGTGCTAAAAACTAAACCTAACGATCCAAAGGCTGTTGAGGGAATGAACCGGCTCGATAAAATGAAATAGATTTATCGCTTCTTTACATTTATTAATAACTCTTTACGCAATTTTACCGCATCACAACTACAAGTGGATGAACATCCTGTTGCATGTTTGTTTTGTTTACCGGGGAACAATGCATGGTAAAGACTGTTTAATGCGATCATCCCGGCAAAAGCTACTATTGCATATGTGATAATATCCTGTAAAGTCATAATAGTTAACTGATAAGTGTTTTAACGGATGGGAAATAGTTTAGTACTGAAAGCCACGAAATAAACAATGTAAATGCCAGCAGAAGAATGGCCCACACCACAGCCGGTACTTTTGTTGTTTTCTGCAGGTTAGTAGCATCGCCGGCTTTTTTAGGTTGTTTTATTGCTAACACAAGCAATATGAGGGAGGAAATAATGGCATCAGTAAAAATCACTAAAGCATAAAAAGCAGCGAAAATATAAATTACTGTATGGTTATTGAAGTATATCAGTAACAGATTAAGTACAACAAAAGTTCCAGCCCAGAATAATCCATACATGTTTTTTAATGATAGTATCATGATAATCAATGCGATACTTGTAAGGATAAAAAGTATATACAGGTAATAACCTTTGTAAAGCAGAAAAAGACAAAGCCAACCCGTAAGTGCCGAAACCGGATATCCTGCAAGCGATATCATTGCCTGCGAAAATTTATTTTTAGCTTTGGTTACCGTTGAGCCCGAAGTATCAGCAAAAAGATTTACTGCAATTATTTCGCCACTCAGAATAAGTGTAGCGAAAGCATGACCGGCTTCGTGAACGAGCGTATTTATACTTCTGAAATATTTGCCAAGTATTGGAATCCGGCTTAATAAAACGGCTATTACCAAAAGGATATAGAAAATCAGTTGAGGGTGTGATGAAATCCATTCCATATGTATGAAATTAAAAGAAAAGAGAACCAATCTGATAAACTGCCAGCGAACCCAGGTAAGCCAGTACTGTGGTATACACTACCACGAACAGCGCCCATTTCCAATGCCCCGATTCGCGGCTGATTGCCGAAACAACTCCGATGCAGGGGAAATAGATAAGTATGAAAATCATAAAACTAAGCGCAACCAAAGGTGTGAAAACCGGCTTGCCAACATTAATTCCGGAAGTGTATGTTTGTTTTTGAAGTTTTTGTACAAGTGAATGATTACCATTATCCGAATTGTCGGTTTGATATAAAACACCCAGGGTGCCAACAACAACTTCTTTGGCCGAAACACCGGTTAGCAGCGCAACACTCATTTTCCAGTCGAAGCCCAGGGGCCGCATGGCTGGTTCAATGAAATGCCCGATACGTCCGATATAAGAATTTTCCTGTTGTTTTGAGCTCATGAAAAAATTTAGTTTCGAAATTTCTGAAGTAATTGAAGCTAAAAGTGAATCTTTGTCTTTTTGTGGATAGTCTCCCGACGCTGTTATCGAAATATGTTGTTGTTCTAATCCGGCCATCTTTAACTCAAGTTTATTCTTTTCGCTATAATCAACAGGAAAATATCCCAATGCCCAGATAATTATGGACGCTACGAGTATAATCCCGCCAATTTTCTGCAGGTATTGTCCTGTGCGAAACCACACATGTTTTACAATGCTTCGCAAGGTCGGGACCCGATAGGGTGGAAGCTCCATTACGAACGGGACATCTTTTTTACGGAATATCGTTTTTCGGAAAACCAGCGCCGATCCTATAGCCAGCAGTACTCCTGTAATATAAATCGCAAATAAAATTGTTCCCTGGTAGGACTGGAAAAATGCTGTGATAAAAAGTATATAAACCGGCAACCGGGCACTGCACGACATAAAAGGGTTTATGAGCATGGTTATCAGTCTGTCGCGACGGCTTTCAATAATTCGTGTTGATAGAATAGCAGGTACATTGCACCCGAATCCCATCAAAAGCGGAATAAATGATTTGCCGTGCAATCCGATTTTGTGCATCACTTTGTCCATGATAAACACAGCCCTGGCCATATAGCCGGTATCTTCCATGAGCGAAATAAACAAATACAGTAGCAGTATGTTAGGCAGGAAAATAATTACACCACCTACGCCACCTATCACACCCTGGATCATAAGATCTTTTAGCATGCCGTCATCCATATTGGCCTGGATAAGAACAGAAATTTCCTGAACCATCCATTCAATCCACTGCATTGGATAATTGCCTAACTTGAATGTGCCGTAAAAAGTAGCCCACATTAGCAACACAAAAATGGGTATTCCCCAAAATTTATGAGTAATAAAAGTGTCGATGATTTCACTTTTCTTGCGGCGGATCTGAGGGTTTGGCTTCAGCGTTTCCGCAAGAGCACCGGCAATAAAGCCATATTTGGCATCGGTAATCAGGGTTTCGGTTTCTTCACGCTGATCAGTTTCTATCCTGGTTCGTTCGCGGGTAACGGCTTCAGCAATATCAACAGGGTTTTTAAGTTTTTTTGATTTTTCGATAGCATCGGGATCATTTTCAAGCAATTTTATTGCCAGGAACCGCGAAGAGATTTTATTCAGAAAGTCGTTGTTTTCAGGAATGCGGATTTTTTTCTGAACAGCTTTAATTCCCTGTTCGAGCGAGTGTCCGTAATTAATGTGTATGTGCCTCGAAACCTGATCGCTGCCTTCGCATACTTCGATGATTTTCGAAAAAAGCTCACTGATGCCTTTGCCACGCGAAGCAATAGTTGGTATAAACGGAACCCCAAGCATCTGACCGAGATAATCATAATTTAAAATATCGCCTTTGCGTTGCAGTTCATCGAACATATTCAGGGCAACTATTACCCTGATATCCATATCAATAAGCTGTGTCGTAAGATATAAATTCCGTTCGAGGTTTGATGCGTCGATTACATTTACAACCACATCTGGCATATTTTCATTGATGAAATCGCGAACATATAACTCTTCGGGCGAATAAGCTGTAATTGAATAAGTACCAGGCAAATCCGTAATAATAAAATGATAGCCATGCATTTCGAAGCGGGCTTCCTTGGCACCAACTGTAACCCCGCTATAATTCCCTACCCGTTCGCGTGAGTTGGAAGCATAATTGAAAAGTGTGGTTTTACCTGAATTCGGATTACCGACAAATGCAATATGTATTGTTTTGCTATGCCCTGCATAACTCGTGTTTTCAGAATCCTCAGTTAAAGTCCCTGAATAGTTTGGTTCCTGCTCAGTTAAGTTAAGTGGATCAATTTCAATAAGATGTGCTTCGTTAATACGAAGTGTAACATTATAACCAAGTATGTTGTATTCAACCGGATCCTGGAGCGGAGCCTTTTTAATAACGGTAACTTCTTTACCAACAACAAACCCCATTTCAGTGATCCTTTTCCTGAAAGCACCACGCCCTTTCACTCTAACAATAGTGGCTTTATTTCCAGGTTCAAGTTCACTCAGATTCACAGTCAATCCCTATTTAGATCAAATAAATATTGTGCAAAGATACATGGTTTAAATTATCCTTAAACAACTATTGATCGAAAATCCTGAGTTTAACGAAATGAGGATATACTTTGCTGTAATTCAGATCTATAGCGGCTAATACATCATGTCATCATCCTGTTCGGGCCTAAAAGCAACGGCATGCAATGCTGGCAGCAGAGCCGCTATTCGAATACCCCAATGAGAAATGAATAATGTACGACATTCATAAACTGCATTTTGCTTTGCATACATCAGGGTTTTCTGGTACAGGAGCACGAAATCCTTAAGGTCCTGATAAACGTCAGCCAGATGTTCCGAAACACTTGCCCTCAAAGGAATATTATCGCTGCTTTCGTAATTTAGAGTGTAAAACTCATCTTTATCGGCAAATAATGTGAGCAGAGAATTATAGATATTTTCCCACTGATCTTCATTAACAAATCTTTCGCCTAAATAATCCTCATCAGCTTCCACCAGAGGTAAAATTGCTCCCTTTAAATACAATAAAGGACAAATTTTCGCATAATACTGAATAACTTCTTCAGGGTTGTATTTTTCAGCTGCTTCGGTAAAAATGCAGAATTCGTTTGCAACTGTGTACATATCAAGTACATTGGCTGAAATTACAACATCGGGTGAAGGTGTGTCGGACATAAAAACTGAGTGATAAAGTTGAAAGTTTTAAGGATTCAAAGGTATTAATTTGATACACGCAAGAGATGACAGCAGAAACAAAAAAAGTGCCTCAGGAGCACTTTTGTGGGTTTAAAATCAATATGGCATCAGAACTTTTTCAGGATGAGAAGCCTGGCTTCCATTGTACCAAAATTTGTAAATCCGCGTTCAGCTACCTTTTCTATTTCTACTACATCATACAATCCAAGTTTTACCTGTTTTTTACCAATTAACAATGTTACTTCACCCTCAACCAGGCAGGCAACAACATCAAATGGATTCGAATGCTGAGGAATTGCTTGTCCGGGTTGAAGGCACAAATGAATTACCTCAAGCGGGGCAGAAGTGTACATCACATATCCTTCAATGTCAAAAGGAACTTTTGGGGCAGATGTCAGCGTATTAATTTTCATTTTTTTGGTTTTCGCTTTGCAGATTTTAGTTTTGGTTTTGGAGCGGTAATGGAATCAATTACATGGATAACTGCATAAAATGGCTTCTTTTTCAACATCCTCGGACCCGACCAGCGCATTACCATTTGCATCTGTTCGCGTTTTTGCGGCGAATAACAGTGTACCGGACAGCTTTTGCAAACGGGTTTCACATCACCAAACATACAGGACAAAAGTCGTTTTTCGGCATATTTTGCCAGGTCAGCGCATTCATCACACAAATCCGTATTTTCAGTATGATTACCTGTACAATACATCTCGATCATTGTTTGAACAATGATTTTTTCTCTTTCACGACGCGACTTGAGGAGAAACATCTGTATGGTTTATTCTCTGATCATGGTCAGAAGCATGATAAATTTTTCGTTCGCATTTACAGCATGAGGAATATTTGCAGGCATTATAATGCTTTGACCTGTAGTGAGTTGATTAGGTTTTTCGCCTATCACTATTTCAGCATTTCCCTGCAAAACCTGCACAAGTGCATCGAAAGGAGCTGTATGTTCACTTAGTTTTTGCCCTGCATCGAAAGCAAAAAGTGTAATGTTTCCTTTTTCTTTCTGTATTATTCGTTTGCTGACAATCCCATCGCTCTGATAATTTACAGAATCAACGAATGAGAAAGGGATGCCCGTTTCAATTTTTTCTTTCTCCATTGTATTTTAAGTTATATTATTGTAAATTAGGTTGTTGTATTAAATTTTATTACGATACCTGGTAAAAAATATTTAGCAAATGAGCATGAGTTAAATGTATCAAACCCACTCTTCGGATAAAATATCACCTTTAATGCCTACTACAATTTTTTTGACAGGGATATTCCGCCCCGATTGCTGAACAGCCATTTTTGCCATTTGTATCAGCCCTCCGCAACACGGAACTTCCATAATAGGAACAGTAAGCGTATTAATTTTTGAATCCGAAATCATTGTCGAAAGTTTATCGAGATAAATATCTTTGTTGGTATCGAGTTTTGGGCAGGCAATGGCCAGCGACTTGTTTTTAAGCAGTCGGTCATGAAAATCGCCCATGGCAAATGCCACACAATCAGCAGCTAATACAACATCGGCACCTTGAAAATAAGATGCATTGGGATTTACCAGGTGCAACTGAACAGGCCATTGGCGCAGTTCCGATTGGGCAGGAACTGCATTTGGAACTGTTGCGATCACAGCAGCTGCGGCTGAGTTTAATTTATCAAGATCAATTCGGAAATCGATAGTTTTAGAACTACCGCAGCCACACGAACTTTCGTGTTCAGGCTTTACATGGTTTAATGCTTCTTTCATATTCGGGAAAATTACTGTTGATGCAATGCTTGGTTTTGTTTCAGCACCGGGGCTCAGATCGATTTCATGTTTTTTGATGTAAGCAACTGCTTCCTTTAGAAATTCATGTTCATTATGATCGCGTAGATGTTCAAGATGGGCCAGAATAGTATTTCGGCCTTGTTTTACAATAGTTTCCATCACAATTGTTTCGTTGTATGGCTCTGCTTCGCGTTCAATGATTTCGATGGCACCTTCAGGGCAATGACCCAAACAAGCTCCTAAGCCATCGCAAAACAAGTCGCTGATTAAGCGTGCTTTGCCATCTATTATCTGAAGCGCTCCTTCATGGCAGTTAGGGATGCACAATCCGCATCCGTTGCATTTTTCTTCGTCAATCTGAATGATTTTTCTAAGCATACGTATTTTCTTTTGTTTTCAGGTCTGATATTTTTGTGCTGTTTAAATATTCGACGAATTCATTTGTGAGCTTATCTGGTTTGCCTCCAAAAATACAAGTTATAAAAGGGCATAGGTTTTCGGTAATTCCGCAAAGCTGACAATCAACATTTCCTTCTATAAGCTGATATACTTCAAGCATACTGATTTCAGATGCATTTTTTTTCATTATAAATCCACCGCCCGGACCACGGTTCGATTCGAGGTATTCATTTTTTGCAAGTATCTGAAGAATTTTAGCCAGGTGATTTTGCGAAACATGGAGTATTTCTGCAATTTTTTTTGCGTTAAGCTTCACATTTGATGATGCTATAAGTGCCAGACTGTGAATAGCCAGGGAAGCTGCTTCAGAAATATGTATCAGTCTGCTCAACTTAAATAGGAATTTAGGTATTTGAATGCGCAAATATACAAATTAGTTTTTATCCGGATGATTTTGAATAGAAAAATGAATGGAATTAAAGTGAAAGGGGAGCGGTTAATGTCTATTCCATCAGGTCAGCAAGCGATTGAGTTGAAAGATGATCGCGAAAAGTTTGCGTCATTTTCGAAACCACGGTACCCAAAATACACTTATCGAACGGACAAACCTGTTTTTCGTGAGGGCAACTTAGTACTTTTACCTGACCTTCGATGGCCTCATATATTTGCAGAAGTGTAATCGCGGCAGGCTCAATATTCAATTTAAAACCACCTGAAGGTCCACGGTTCGACGACAGAAAGCCTTCTTTTACAAGCCGTTGCATAACTTTAGCTACATGGTGACGAGATGAACCGGTAATTTCGGCAATTTTTTGTACATTAATAGTTTCGCCTGCCCGGGCAACAAGCACCATACCATGCATTCCAATGGAAGCGGCTTCGGAATATGAAACAATTTTCGCCATTCTGATATATAAGTATTTAATTGCTCAAATGTCGGTATTATTTTTTGATACTAATGGGGCTTAATGTAATTTTGAGCGTTTCTAAATAAGTTCAATGGAACGGTTTTTGATTAACAAATGCCAGTTTTAACTAACAAATCCAGTCATGTATAGTTTAAAAAGAGTGCTTGTAGTCTCAATTACGATGTTGATGTTTTTAACCTCCTGCGATGTATTACAGCAAGTTAACCAGGTGAGTAACCTCGCGAAATGTGAATTCAGGCTCGAATCAGTTCAAAATCTGAACCTCGCCGGAATAAATGTTCAGAATATACACAGTTTGTCCGACCTGAAAATGATGGATGCCACCCGGCTCGCAGCAGCATTCGCCAATCAGCAGTTCCCGCTCGATTTTACACTGAATATTGAAGCTAAGAATCCGAATACTTCGGCTGCTGGTATGACCAAAATTGATTGGATACTTTTAATTGATGATATTGAAATGACGCAAGGTATTCTTGATAAGCAGGTTACAATTCCTGCAAACAACGGAATGGCGTTTATTCCGGTTCAGATGCATGTTGATCTTAAACAAGCCTTATCTGGAAAAAGTTCTGATGCAATAATCAATTTTGGACTAAACCTTGCAGGCAATGGAAATAAACCAACACGTTTTACGCTTAAAATGAAACCGACAATAAACGTAAATGGTTTCCCGATAACTTATCCTGGTTATTTGAGTGTTAAGACTGAGTATACCTCAAAATAAAGGCTAATTCTGATTCACCATGCTGAGAGCTTCTAAAATCCTGCATTACCTGGCATTGATCATCGGATTTCAGGTTTCACTGTTTTTTACTTTTTTCCTGATAGCCGATGGTGTAACCGATCTCATTGAAGGAAAAGCAGCTGTAATACCAATTATGGTTTTAATGATAATTTCGGTTGGCGGTTATATTCTGGCAATATCAAATCCAAAAAGAGGTGGAATAGTAATGATTGCCGGAGGTGTTTTTATGGTGGTTTACCTTCTTATTATCAGTGGTTTAGGCGAATTCAAAATGTCGCTGATTTTTGGACTTCCTTTTATTTTTCCGGGCTTGGTTTTATTCTTCAACCGACAAAAAAGATCATAAGCAAAGCTAAATTATTTAATAAAAAAAAAGCCCGGCATCTCTGCACGGGCTTTTTTCGATTTCAGATTTATTTATAGTAATCCTCCGTTTTTATAAATCTGCATCTGTGCATCATAGAACTTATTAATAAACAGCGATTTGTTTTTAGTAATGTTGGTAATCTCACCGGTAGCAAAATTTACCCTAACCTTGTCATTCTGCTCAAGATCAAGCTCTTCGAGCTGCCCGGGCGAATAAGTAAGAATTGGTAAGGCTGCATTTATTGCATTACGTTCGTAAATAGCACCGAATGATTCAGCAATAATAGCCGTAATTCCCAGCGATTGGAAACAATCCACAGCTTGTTGCCGCGAACTTCCTGCACCAAAGTTTTTGGTTGTAAAAATAATATCGTTGGGCTGGGCTTTCTTTGCAAAATCCTCATATCCTTTCAGGTTGTCGAAAGTATATTGTCCCATTTCCTTTATATTGGTGATAGTCAGATAACGGTTATGGAAAATCATATCCGTATCAATATCATCCTTCCGGATAACCCAGGCACGACCTTCAATAATTTCGGGTTTTTCCGATTTTTCACGGATAACAACATCGCGGTGTTTTATCTCTGGTTTTGTAAAAGTAGCAGCAATTTCAGGTATATCATCAGGAGTTGTAATGTAACCAGCTATTGCTGATGCAGTTACAACTGCAGGCGAAGCCAGGTACATAGAGCCTTTGCCTTGCTTACCCGAAAAATTGCGGTTACCTGTACTAATGGTAATTTCATCCGGTCCATTCTGACCCACTTGTCCGGCAGCACAACCAGCACAGCCTGCGTTTGAAACCAGCGCTCCGGCATCCTTAAATATCTGAATAAGACCCTCATCAAGAGCTTCGCGCCAAATGGCATCGGTAGTAGGAACAATTTTTAACACAACGCCTGGAGCCACCTTACGGCCTTTCAGTAACGAAGCTGCTATACGGAGGTCTTCCATACGACCATTGGTACAACTTCCGAGGAAAGCGGAATCGATTTTGGTATTCTTTACGCTCTCAACCGAAACATCATCATGCGGATGGCCAGGATTAGCTACCATGGGCACAAAGTTGCCGATCTCAATTTCGTGAACAAAAGTGTATTTCGCTTCAGGTGAAGCTTTTATGGTTTCGAAACGTTTACCTGAAAGCTTTTCGAGATCATTTAAAACTTTCTCGTTCGGGCTGAAAAGGATAATGATTGCGCCCATTTCGGTACCCATCGAAGCAATGGTAATTCGTTCGTCAAGAGTAAAATCTTCAACTGCATCTCCTTCAATTTCAACAGAGTAGCCCAAGAGTTTATTAGCGCCGTAAATAGAAAGAAGGTTTAATACAACATCTTTTGCAGTAACATTAACCGGACGTTTTCCTTTGAGAACCAGTTTTACCGATTCAGGAACTTTAAACCATACTGATCCTTTCGCCCAGGCCGCTGCTATATCCTGATCGCCCATTCCCTGTCCGAAAGCACCGATGGCACCCATTATATTAGCATGAGAATCGGTGGAAACAAATGTACTTCCCGGATATGCCAGACCTTTATCAATCGCCAGGTGAGTACCTACACCAGCATCAATATCATATACTTTAATATCATATTGACGGGCAAAAAGCCTACAGAAATGCTGGTTTGCAGCATATTTCTGATCCGAGCCACCAGGGTTGCAGTCGAAGGTAAAAAATGTGCGGGTAGCGTCGTGAACGCTCAGTCCGTTATTCAGAATATTTTCGACCACATTGGCACCACCAAAATCGCGGGCTGCACGGGCATCGATAAAAACATCCACAATATCGCCGGGTTTAACAGTTTCCTGGCTGCTGTGGTTTGCTATTATTTTTTCTATTATTGTCATGGATTGGTTAGTTAATGGTTAATTGAAAATGGAAAATAGGAAATTGTTAAGTATTCTAAATACCTGTATGCTCAGATGATTTATCAACTATGTTCCTTTTTTACTTTTCACTCTTCACTTTCTTATATTTTCAGTCTCTCCCTGAAAGGTTCAAAAGTCATAAAATCAGCATGATGAACTATATATGCTTCAGTTGTTCGTTTTACCATATCACCTTCGCCGGCGTGGGTTGCAATAATATGACAAACAGCTGCCGGAACGCCGCATTGCTCAGCTAAGGATACGCCCGAAAAAGGATGCCTTACATACTTTCCGTAGTTTCCCTGCACCGATTTTCCGTCTTTCATTTCATACTCAAGTAATTTGCCTACATCAGCAAGTATAGCTCCGGCAATCAACACATCCATATTAACAGGAAGGTCGGTTTTAAAAAATTCGTTCATTTTATTTCCTGAATCTAAAGCCACATGAACCACACAGCGTTTGTGATCCATAAAAGTAACTTTTAAATCAGGTCCACACAAAAGTGTAAAAGGAATTGTGTTCAGATCTTCAGGTGTAAGCACACTACGCTTAAGCGCCAAAGCCCAGGTAAGTGTAGTTTTTTCTTTCAGATCGGAATCTTTTATCCATTCCAGTTCAGGCCACAATTCGCGGGCTTGTTCGAGGTATTTTGGTTCAATATTCATAGGTTAGGGATATTAAAGAAAAAGCCGCTGAAAGGGCGGCTCTCTCATAATTTTGTTAGGTTTTATAGTTTCGCAATAATTGCATCTGCCATTTGTATTGTTGAAGCAGCTCCCTGGTTGATTACTTCGGGCGTACCTTTCAGTTTCATCATGTCATAGGCTTTAACTTCTCCTTCAGCAACTACATCAGCAATTGCTTTACGGATTCGGTTAGCCATTTCCATTTCGCCAAGATGTTCGAGCATCATTACACCCGAAAGTATCATAGCAATAGGATTAACAATGGATACTTCATAACCGGCATATTTGGGTGCCGAGCCATGTGTTGGTTCAAAAACACTTACTCCGGTTTCGGGATTGAATTGTGCTGAAGTAGCAAAACCCAAACCTCCGATCAAACCTGCAAATGCATCGGAAACAATATCGCCAAACATATTTCCGGCAACTATAACATTGTAGTTTTCAGGGTTTTTGGTGAGCCACATGGTCATGGCATCAATATTCACATCTTCAACCCAAATATCGGGATAATCTGCTTTGCTCATTTCCTGTGCTACTTTCAGCATCATACCCGATGTTTCACGGATTACGTTAGGTTTTTCACAAACCGTAATTTTTTTGAAACCACGTTGCTGGGCATATTCAAAAGCAGCTTTTACAATGCGGGTAACGTATTTTTTTGTAAAAATACGGGTCGAAACGGCTAACTCAGGACGCGGGCACCAACCAAAGTTTGATTTAAATTTTGGATGTGTCATCAAAGCATCATACACCTGGTCCGAAGGGTTTGTCCATTCAACTCCACCATATAATCCTTCGGTATTCTGACGGAAAATCATTACATCAACTTCAGGTTCTTCAATGCCATCCTTACCGCGACGAATAAAATTCAAAGGATTTCCTTTAAGTGTTTTACAAGGGCGCATGCAAATATCCAGATCAAAATGCTGGCGCATAGAAACGATCGGGCTGTAATAGGTAAATCCTTTCCCCTGCAGTTCAGGAGCCAGCTCGGCGGCAGTTTTGTCTTTTGGTTTGGAAGTGATAGCTCCGAAAAGGCCAACTTTGTGTTCTTCCAGCAGCTTTATCGTTCGATCGGGCAGGGGATTGCCTTCTTTGCACCAGAATTCCCACCCAATGTCGCCATTTACATATTCAGCTTCAAATCCGGCAGCATCGAGCACACGAATACACTGTTCCAATACTACTTTTCCAATACCATCACCGGGCATGGATACAATGGTTCTTTTTGCCATAGTTTTAAATGAGTTTTTTGCTTGTTATTAAATAAACAATATGCGACAAAATTATAATTTCATTACTGAATAACAAGTGGTTTATGTAAATATTTTTAAAGAAAAAAATCTGTAATAAATTACTATTATCTATTTGAATATTACTATCTAATTATTTATAATGTACATTTAATATGCTGATATATTTAAAGATATAAAAAAATATGTAAAATTAAACACTCTCACTAATTCATATACAGGAATCTCGATAATTCCAACTTATATCTTCCTTTCGGGACTAAACCTTTGGTTTATATTAAAAATGCTTTAATCTGCACTGCTACATCAAACAAAATCAGATAAGTAGCAATACTATTTACTATTCAATCCATGTTCATTACCCAAAGAATTTTTCGTATTCCCTCTGATTTGTTAATTTTGCACCTCCGATTCATTTAAAATTAGTGATTTCGGACTTTCATTTCTAATTTATGGATACTAAGGCATTGGTGAAAAGTGTAGAAGGTCCTGTGTTTAAAAAAATTGCAGAAGCTGCAACACAATTAAATACTGATGCTTATGTTATTGGCGGATTTGTTCGCGATCTTTTACTTGACCGACCCAGTAAAGATATTGATGTTGTTACTTCAGGAGATGGCATACAACTTGCCGGAAAAGTTGCTGAATTGCTCAAAATCAAGAAAGTAAGTATTTTCAGAACTTTTGGTACAGCCATGTTTATGTATCACGACTGGCAGGTCGAATTTGTAGGTGCGCGAAAAGAGTCATACACCAGCAGTTCGCGCAATCCTGAGGTTGCTCCCGGAACAATTGCTGATGATCAGAACCGTAGGGATTTTACAATTAATGCATTGGCAATCAGTCTACAGCAAGTGGATTTTGGTCAGCTGATCGACCCGTTTCACGGTGTTAACGATTTAAAAAGTAAAATCATACGTACTCCGCTCGATCCTGATATAACGTTTGCGGATGATCCGTTACGCATGATGCGTGCTATCCGGTTTGCGGCTCAGCTTGATTTCAGTATCCTTCCCGAAACCCTTGCAGCGATTACACGTAATGCACACCGAATCAGCATTATTTCGATGGAACGTATCAGCGAGGAACTGAATAAAATCATTCTGACCAAAAAGCCCTCTGTTGGATTTTATCTGCTTGATGAAACAGGATTACTCAATTTAATATTTCCTGTTTTTACTGCGCTTAAAGGCGCTGAATATGTTGAAGGGAAAGGGCATAAAGATAATTTTAAACATACTCTTGAAGTTCTTGACCGCATTGCACCCAATACTGACGACCTCTGGCTGCGCTGGGCTGCACTTCTGCATGATATTGCAAAGCCGGTAACCAGGCGTTTTGATCCGCAGCAAGGCTGGACATTTCATGGCCATGAGTATAAAGGCATGAAAATGATACCTTCCATATTTGCTCATCTGCGATTGCCACTGAATGAGAAAATGAAGTATGTTCAAAAAATGGTTCTGCTGCATTTAAGACCAATTGTTCTTTCGGAGGACATAGTTACCGATTCGGCTGTGCGTCGGTTGCTTTTTGAAGCCGGTGATGATATTGATGACCTCATGACACTTTGTGAAGCCGATATAACCTCCAAAAACCAAACAAAAGTTCAGCGCTATATGGCTAATTTTGAGGTAGTAAGATCAAAGCTGAAAGAAATTGAGGAAAAAGATAACCTCAGATACTGGCAGCCACCGGTTTCGGGTGAAATAATAATGGAAGCATTCGGTTTAACTCCCTGTCGTGAGGTCGGTGTAATAAAAACAGCTATAAGGGAAGCCATTCTGGAGGGAGAAATACACAATAATTTTGAAGAAGCTTATATTCTGATGCTTGCAGAAGGAGCAAAACTGGGTTTATCAGTTGTAAAACCAGATGTTAAATAAGCAAACCCGATAATAGATTTCTGAAAGAAAACTCTAAAAAAATTCATATCTTTACACTTACAAACTACCAACTTACAAAATTATGCAAGCATACCGTTTCAGGCTTTTATGTGACGAACAGGATGATTTTCTGAGGGATATCGAGATTAAACCAGGGCAGACCTTTAAGGATTTTCATGATATTGTCCTTAGTTCACTTGAATTAGAAGGAAATGAACTTGCTTCATTCTTCATTTGCGACCCACTCTGGAATAAACAAAGAGAGATTACCCTTATTGATATGGGTGTAAAAACGCCTGATACCGATTTTAATGATGACGATGACAGAAAGCCAGTAAATGTTCCTATCCCGGTGATGATAATGGAAGATGTGAAATTAAGGGAAGTTATTGACGATCCTCATCAGCGCATCTTGTTTGAGTATAATTTCCTTAATCCCAGGGTTTTCTTTATCGAACTGATAAAGATAGTTGATGGCGATCCCAAAAAGCAATATCCTGTTTGTGTGAAAAAAGAAGGAACACTCACCCCTACAACTGTTCCTGATTTCCTCTCTTTTCTTGAAGATCCTGACGAAGACGCCATGTTGGGAGAATTAAACAAAATGATTCAGGATGGTGAGCTCGAGGAAGAAATTGACGAAAATTATACCACTGAGCCTGAGTGGTAAAGTGCAAAACGTCGATTATTTGATTTTCTAGACTTTTACCGCTACGTTGATAAATTCCGCGAAACATCTTGTTGTGATTGCCGGTCCTACTGCGGTGGGCAAAACTGATGTTGCCATTCACCTGGCAACCCATTTTAATTCGGAGATTATTTCGGCCGATTCGCGGCAATTTTTTCGCGAAATTTCCATTGGCACTGCAAAGCCCGATCAAAACCAACTTGAAAAAATCAACCATCATTTTATAGGACATCTTTCGATAAGCGATTATTATAATGTTTCCATATTCGAAAATGATGTTTTGTCACTTCTTAAAAGTCTTTTCGAAAAAACTAATATTGTTTTCCTGGTTGGTGGGTCCGGATTGTACATCGATGCGGTTTGCAAAGGCATTGATGATTTTCCTGATCCTACACCTGAACTTCGCAATTATTTGAAGAGTATTTTCATCCAAAATGGGATTGCCAAACTTCAGGAAATGCTGCAAAATCTTGATCCTGAATACTATTCTACTGTTGATACCAATAATCCGAACCGTTTGCTACGAGCAATTGAAGTTTGTCAAACAACCGGCCAGAAATTTTCGGAACAGCGCCTTAACAGTCATAAAAATCGTGATTTTAATATCGTTAAAGTCGGATTAAACCTACCCCGGCATGAACTTTTCAGCCGTATCGGGTTACGGGTTGATCAAATGATTGAATCAGGTTTGATAAAAGAAGTTGAAAGTTTGCTCCCAAACCGGCATCTTAACGCTTTAAATACTGTCGGATACAAAGAAATTTTCGAATTTCTGGATTCGAAAATTACGCTTGAGCAAGCCATAGAAAATATTAAAACCAATACCAGACGTTATGCCAAACGGCAACTTACCTGGTTTAAACGAACTGATGAGTACAAATGGTTTGAACCTTCAGATTTAAAAGAAATAACCAACTATTTAACAATGAGTTGCAAATAGTTGGTTATTGCTTTTTCGGATTTTTCATCCGGCAGTTTCCTTTATTATTTTAAATACTGATCGAGCCAGCGGAAAAATTCACGCTGCCACAGCACACTATTCTGAGGACGCAACACCC
>CAZBZA010000006.1:26209-27520 GCA_964495865.1 uncultured Lentimicrobiaceae bacterium | reverse complement strand
GAATGACAACTAAATCTTCTCAACTAATTAAACTCACTCATTCATCCACAACTGAATGACCATTGAATGACAATCGAATGACACTCACAACTTCTCAAAAACCTAATACTTCTCAATCTTCAACAACTGAATGACCATCGAATGACCACTCACGACCTCTAAAACCTCTAATTCTCCTCAATCTTCTACAACCGAATGACAACTAACATTTCTAAATCATCCAAACCTACTCAACCCTCAACAACTGAATGACCACTCACCCCTCCAAAATTTCTCGTAGAGACGCAAGCATTGCGTCTCTACTCGGCCAACCTCACCCCATTTTCCCCAATCTCCACAATCCGCTCTTTATACAAACTCCCCAACGCCATTTTGAAATTTTTCTTGCTAATACCAAAGGTTTCATAAATTTCGTCAGCAGGACTTTTATCGGTGAGTGGCATAAATCCGTTTTTACGTTTCAGGTATTCAACAATAAGTTCAGCGGAAGTAGTGGCTTTTTTGTAGCCGGCAGGATAAAGGTTTAAATCAATTTTACCATCTTCACGTACCTTACTTATATAGCCGGTAATATGTTCGCCCCGGTTCAAAGGTTGAAAAACCTCGCTGGCATAAAGCATTCCCCAATGCGAGTTGTTGATTATTGCATTGAAGCCTAGCGGACAAGGGCCGTAAATAAACAGCTCAACTTCCTCGCCAGGTTTAAATGTTGCAGGCTCTTTGCCCAGGAATCTGTCAGCTTTTGCGGAAGCAGCAATACGATTGGTTTTATCATCAATATAAACATGTACAACGTGCCAGCTTCCGGGTTCCATTTTAACCTTTTGTTCCCTGAAAGGCACCAGCAGGTCTTTTTGCAATCCCCAGTTGAGGAAAGCACCCACTTCATTCACTTCAACCACTTCGAGCAGTGCGAAATCTCCCACTTCGCAATAAGGTTCATCAGTTGTGGCAATTATGCGGTCTTCGGAATCGAAATACAGAAATACTTCAATTTCATCATCTTCATTCATTCCTGATGGCGCATATTTGCCCGGAAGTAAAATGTCGCCAAGCTCTTCTCCATCCAGAAAATAGCCACTTCCGGTTTCCCTCAGAACTTTTAATTTGTTGTATTTCCCAACTGCTGCCATGAAATAGTGTGATTTTTTTGAATTTTTGCAAAGGTAAGTCCTTTTTAGAAGTATATTTGAAATATAACACCTTAAACTATCACTGGCTGTTTATCCCCATTCCTCCCCTTTGCCTATTCTCCCCTTCGCCTTGTCTCCCCTTCTCCCCATCTCCCATCTCCCCATCTCCCATCTCCCC
>CAZBZA010000006.1:23170-26109 GCA_964495865.1 uncultured Lentimicrobiaceae bacterium | reverse complement strand
CCCATCTCCCATCTCCTTGTCCCCTTGTCCCCATGTCCCCATGTCCCCATGTCCCCATGTCCCCATGTCCCCATGTCCCCCATTTCCTCCCGTCCCGCTCATTCATCCTCATTCCCCTGCCAAAAACCGCCGTTCACCGATTTTCACTTTCGCAGTTTTTTATTCCGTCATACATTTGCTTCATCAATTTATAACAATGCAAATTTTTAAAGCCATGGAATACAATCTCAACAATACTGAAAACAATACCACAGGTGGCAAACCTGTAAAAAGTGTAAGCGGGAAAGCCGCAGGTTTAGGTATCCTTGTAATAGCTGCCGGACTGCTGTTGCTTGCTAAGAACACCGGTATGCTTACCCCGGCAGTCAGCCGGATTATTTTCTCTTGGGAAATGCTGATAATTGCCATAGGCGTTATTAATATTTTCTGGCGGCAGTCGTTCTGGTCGGGCATTATACTTATTGCAATAGGTGGTTTTTTCCTTTTGGTTAATTTTTACCACATGCCTTTCAGCACCTGGAAACTGTTTTTGCCGGCAGTAATTATATTTGTAGGCTTACAGATGATCTTTGGTGCATCACAATGGAAAAAGCATATGCACAATCGTCCGTTATTCCAGCAAACTGTCGGTAGTGAAGATTTTTTCGAAGATATAGCCATATTCGGTGGCGGCGAACGTAAAGTTGTTACCCCTAATTTTAAAGGCGGTCGTTCAATAGCTGCTTTTGGCGGTTCAAAAGTAGATCTTACACGCAGTAATATTGTTCCGGGTGTAAAGCCAATGATCGAAGTAGTATTCATATTCGGTGGCTCAACAATGCTTGTCCCTGCCGACTGGAACGTACAGGTTGAAGTTTTTAATATCTTTGGGGGATATGTGGATAAACGGATTTCTTCACAAATCGATAATAACAAAACAGTTGTTATTAAAGGAGTTACTATCTTTGGTGGAGGAGAAGTGAAGAGTTATTAATAAAAATATCTCATCCCACATCCCACATTCCACATTAAATAACACCAGGCATTGGACAGATCATTTTTCTCCCGCAATCTAACATTTTATTACATCGCGTTTTGGATGGCAGTCGCTGTTATCCAATTTGCTTTGTCATACGGGGTTTATAATCAGGGATTAATTGTTTCGGCTCTTGACAGCCTTGTTTCAAATGTGGTTTTCGGAATACTTGGAGTCGGATTGTGGTATATGGTCCGTTTTTCGGGAAAGGATATTAAAGGTATTTATAAAAATATTGCGTATCACCTGGCGAGTTGTGCTATCACCATATTAATCTGGCAGGCAATTACATACCTGATTCTGAAAGCTCTTTTTGAGAATAATATTGAATACATGAATTTCTTAAGTGACTCGCTTGTATTGCGGATCATTACGGGAATTCTCATTTTCTTTCTTCTCATTTCGATTGATTTCCTGATTCTGAGTTTTGAAGAAATGCAGGAGCGTGCCGAACACGAAGCTTCTCTTTCGGCCATGCTCCGCGATGCTGAACTTAGTATGCTTCGATCGCAGATAAGGCCGCATTTCCTCTTTAACAGCCTGAATTCTATAAGTTCATTAACACTTTCTAATCCGGAGGCTGCGCAGGATATGATTATAAAACTATCGGAATTTATGCGCCATTCTCTCAACCTGGGTACAGATACCATGAATTCGCTCAACGATGAACTTTACCATGCCGGCTTATACCTCGATATCGAAAGAGTGAGGTTCTCGGATCGTATGAAAATCGAAAAGCAAATAAATATGGACTGTGGCGAAATGATGCTGCCTTCAATGATATTACAGCCACTGCTCGAAAATGCAGTAAAACATGGAGTTAATACGATGCTTACTTCCTGCATTATCGCACTGAAAGCGGATTGCAATGATACATACCTAAAAGTTTCAATAAGTAATAATTTCGATCCCGATGCCGTACCTCGCAAAGGTACCGGAACCGGATTGAGCAATGTGCAGAAGCGCCTGGCGGCTATATATGGCCGTAATGATTTGCTAGCTTGTAATTCAGAAAAGGAGTTTTTTGAGGTTACGCTTCAAATTCCAGTTCATAAAAGCTGATTCATTCCTAAGCATTGGAAATCACAACATATTTTTAGTCAAAATACCAATACTATGCAAAAAATTTCTACTCTTATTATTGATGACGAATCTTTGGCTCGCGACATTGTAAAACGCTATGCCAATAATCATCCCTCATTGAATATTATGGCCGAATGCAGCGATGGTTTCGAAGCTCTAAGGCAAATTCAGACACACAAACCCGATTTATTGTTTCTTGATATACAGATGCCCAAACTCGATGGATTCGAGTTACTGGAAGTTCTTGATTATTCCCCAGCCATTATTTTTACTACAGCATTCGATCAGTTTGCCATCAAAGCTTTCGAAATGAATGCGGTTGATTACCTGCTAAAACCGTTTTCAAAAGAAAGGTTCGATGGGGCTGTGCAAAAAGCAATCCAGCGCATTGGCATTGAAAAATCGACTGTGCATACTTCCCTCGAAATTTTAAAGGAAAATGTCCAGGAATCAAGAGGTACTCTCGATCGCGTTGTAACCCGGCTCGGATCAAAAGTTTCTGTTATTCCTGTCGACAGGATATGGTATATCGAATCAGCTGATGATTATGTGATGATATATTCAGAGTTGGGCAACCATCTGAAGGAAAAGACGATGAAATATTTCGAAGAGCATTTGCCTCAGAATAATTTTGTAAGGATACACCGCGGTAATATCATTAACCTTTCACAGATTTCAGCTATCGAGCCCTATACCAAAGATACTCATATAGTTACTTTGAAATGCGGAGCCAAACTCCGAGCCAGCGCCGAAGGATATAAAAAACTACGATCAATGTTATAACGGTGTCTGCACACCCGCAGGGTGTCTGCACACCGTTATGCCAAGCTTTAATTTGCAA
>CAZBZA010000006.1:15760-23070 GCA_964495865.1 uncultured Lentimicrobiaceae bacterium | reverse complement strand
TGTCTGCACACCCGCAGGGTGTCTGCACACCGTTATGCCAAGCTTTAATTTGCAAAAGTGTCTGCACACCCAACAGGTGTATGAACACTGTTACAGAATTTCGTCGGTCACAAAACTTTCTCAAGGATTTCCCCACTTATCTGCAATTTCTCATTCTTACAAAGTACTTTTGCATTTCATTTCAATTTCCCACATACCACCTCCTACATCCGACATTCGACATCATTATGCGCCTCCCTTTATTCCAGCTCATCAACTTCTCAATTATACTTATTGTACTTATATTCCTTATTAAGTATGTTTGGGACATGTTTTTTGGCGAAAGCTACGAACCGCCGTCTTGGGAACATGCCCGCAAACAAGGCGCACTGAATAAAAAACTTCTGAAAACTTCGCGCAATTATCCTGATAAAGTGCGTCTGTATAATTTCTGGTTACAAATACAACGAATTGAAAAAGATAGCATTGAGGGAGATTTTGCCGAACTTGGTGTATATAAAGGCGATAGTGCAAAACTGCTCCATCTTATGGCTCCCGGGCGTACAATTCATCTGTTCGATACATTCGAAGGCTTCACCGGCACTGATCTTCAACCCGAAACAGGAGAAGCCTCAACCTACACTACCAAAAATTTTGCAGATACATCTATTAATAAGGTATTAAAAAATATCGGAGGAGATCCGGCTCATATAAAAGTCCATGCAGGCTATTTCCCGCAATCAGCAGCAGATATGGAAGATGTGTCCTTTGCTTTGGTCAACCTCGATGCCGATCTTTACAACCCTACCAAAGCAGGCCTTGAATACTTTTATCCGCATCTTTCGCCCGGTGGAGTGATATTTATTCATGATTACAATTATAAATGGGAAGGATTGATGAAAGCTGTTGATGAATTTGTTGCAACTATTCCTGAAAAACTGATTTTAGTTCCTGATTTGGATAGTACCGTTATGATTATTAAGAACAGATTATCATAAGTTTTGCCCGGGGCCCGATTGGATTTTGAATAAATTTGTTCTGACGAGTTATTAAAATGGATTATTTTGAAGGTATTTTTCTTTCACAAAGGCTTCATTTGATTCATTTTATCAAGATAATGCATAGGTTTAATAAAATTCATGATAAATATTTTAGACTGGGTGTTGTACGTATAAAATAAGTTGTATCTTTGCACCCTCCTAAAACGCCAGCCTTTTGTTAAGGCAAACGTTTATAAGCGAAGGACTAATGTTTTTTAATAGTCCGGGAAACCTGAAAAAGTAAGACGCTATAGGTTTCAAAACACGATAACGACAGGATGAAAATTCTGCCAGCTTTTACGAAAGCCTCTTGTGTTACTAGTCTTATTATCAGTATTGTATCCCGTAGTATGCAAACACAGCCCCTTGCCGGAGAAAACCGCAGAGGGCATTTTTTTTTGCCCGGAAGCAAAAATAAAGGCGAATGAAATGCAAATAGTTTGAGTTATCCTGTTGATAATCAAAAATTAAATTGTACTTTTGCAGCCCTTTTGAAAAAAACAGCTGAACTAACAGAAAAATCAATAGATTCAATATGCCTACAATAGCACAATTGGTTCGTAAAGGTCGTCAGAAACTGACAGATAAAAGCAAATCGCCGGCATTGGATTCATGTCCTCAGCGCCGCGGGGTTTGTACCAGGGTTTATACAACCACACCTAAGAAACCAAACTCGGCCATGCGTAAAGTAGCCAGGGTTCGTCTCACAAATGGTAAGGAAGTAAACGCTTACATTCCTGGTGAAGGACACAACTTACAGGAACACTCAATCGTAATGATTCGCGGTGGTCGTGTAAAAGACCTTCCGGGTGTTCGTTACCATATCATCCGCGGAGCTCTCGATACTTCTGGTGTCGATGGCCGTAACCAAAGCAGGTCCAAATACGGTACCAAACGTCCGAAAAAAGGCGCAGTTGCTAAAGGTGCAGTTAAACCAGGAGCTAAGAAGAAATAATTACTGATTCGTTACAACGATAAGGACAACTCAACATGAGGAAATCATCACCCAAAAAACGGCTCATACTACCTGACCCAAAATTCAACGAACAGGTAGTTACCAAGTTTGTAAACAATATGATGGAGCGCGGTAAGAAAAATTGCGCTTACGATATTTTCTACGACGCTATTGAAATCGTTACTGAAAAACTAAAAGAAGATGGTTTGGAAGTATGGAAAAAAGCATTAAACAACGTAACCCCTAATGTTGAGGTTCGCAGCCGACGCATCGGTGGTGCTACTTTCCAGATTCCTTCGGAGATACGTCCCGGACGTAAACAATCAATAGGGATGAAAAACCTTATTCTGTTTGCCCGCCGCCGTCACGAAAAATCAATGGCCTCGAAGTTAGCCAGCGAAATTATGGCTGCTTACAAAGAAGAAGGTTCAGCATTCAAAAAGAAAGAAGATACTCACCGTATGGCCGAAGCTAACAAAGCTTTCTCCCATTTCCGGTTCTAATTATTAAAAACAAAAAGGAAGGTTTAATACATGTCATCAGATAAACTGAAATATACGCGAAACATAGGCATCATGGCCCATATCGACGCTGGTAAAACAACGACGACAGAGCGTATATTGTATTATACCGGCCGCAACTACAAACTCGGTGAAGTACATGAAGGTACTGCAACCATGGACTGGATGATCCAGGAACAGGAACGCGGTATTACCATTACTTCAGCAGCTACAACCGTTAACTGGGAATTCGAAGGGCAGGATTATCGCCTCAATATTATCGATACTCCTGGTCACGTTGATTTTACCGTAGAAGTAGAACGTTCGCTCCGCGTACTCGACGGAGCCGTTGCTGTTTTCTGTGCAGTGGGTGGTGTTGAACCACAAAGTGAAACTGTTTGGAAACAAGCTGATAAATACAGTGTACCTCGTATCTGTTTCATCAATAAGATGGACAGGGCCGGAGCCGATTTCTACTCAGTTGTTGATGAACTGAAAGAAAAACTTGGCGCTAATGCAATTCCATTGCAACTTCCGATTGGTTCAGAAGACACCTTCAGAGGTATCGTTGATCTGATCTCCAACAAAGCTATTATCTGGGATGATGAGTCTAAAGGAATGCATTATTCCGAAGGACCTGTTCCTGAAGATATGCTCGAAATAGTTGATGAGTATCGTACCCGCCTTATTGAAGGCTGTGCCGAGGAAGAAGATGAATTGATGGAGAAATATTTTATTGACCACAATTCGATTACCGTTGAAGAAATGCGCCGCATTATTCGCCAGGCTACTCTCGAAATGAAGATTAACCCGGTTGTTTGTGGTTCGGCTTTCAAAAATAAAGGTGTTCAAAACCTGCTCGACGCAATTACTTGCTATCTGCCTAATCCTTATGATGTTCCTGCAATTTCAGGTATAAATCCTGATACTGAACAGGAAGAAACACGTCATGTGAATTCGGACGAACCATTTGCTGCTCTGGCATTTAAAATTGCAACTGATCCTTTCGTAGGCCGTATAGCTTTCTTCAGGGTTTATTCAGGAACACTTCAATCAGGTAGTTATGTTTTAAATGCAACTACCGGTAAAAAGGAACGTATTTCACGTATCATGCAGATGCATGCTAACAAGCAGAATCCTATTGATATGATTGAAGCTGGAGATATAGGTGCTGCTGTTGGTTTTAAATCAATCCGTACCGGTGATACTCTTTGCGACGAAAAACATCCTATCATACTCGAATCAATGACATTCCCTGAGCCGGTAATCAGCGTTGCTGTTGAACCACGTACTCAGGATGATGTTGATAAACTTGATATAGCTCTGTTAAAACTAGCTGAAGAAGATCCGACATTTAAAATCCGGACCGATACTGAAACTGGTCAGACTGTTATTTCAGGAATGGGTGAACTTCATCTTGATATCCTGGTCGACCGTTTGCGCAGGGAATTTAAACTCGAAGTAAATCAGGGAGCTCCCCAGGTTGCTTACCGCGAAGCTGTTACAGCTACTGTTCATCATCGCGAAGTTTATAAAAAACAAACCGGTGGTAAAGGTAAATTTGCCGATATCATATTTGATTTAGGCCCGGTTGACGATCCTGAATTTAAAGGTCTGCAATTTGTTAATGAAGTTAAAGGCGGTAATATTCCTAAAGAGTTTATAAGCCCTATTGAAAAAGGTTTCAAAGCTGCAATGTCAAATGGAGTTCTTGCAGGGTATGCACTTGAAAGCATGAAGGTTACAATAATTGATGGTTCGTTCCATGCTGTAGATAGTGATGCACTTGCTTTCGAAATCTGTGCAAAAATTGGTTTCAAAGAAGCAGCCCGCAAAGCTAAGAGTGTACTGCTTGAGCCTGTTATGAAAATAGAGGTTGTTTGCCCTGATAATTATGTAGGTGATGTTACCGGTGACCTGAACAAACGTCGTGCAGTTCTCGAAAACATCGATGCCAAGATAAAATATCAGATTGTGAAAGCAAAAGTTCCATTGTCCGAAATGTTCGGCTATGTAACAGGACTTCGCACCATAACTTCAGGACGTGGTAATTCAAGTATGGAATTCTCACATTACCAGGAAGTACCGCGTAATATCTCCGAAGAGGTGATAGCCAAAATAAAAGGATACTAAAATTCAGTCATAATAACGTAATAAAAGCTTACAACGTGAACCAGAGGATTAGAATAAAGCTGAAATCGTACGATCACAACCTGGTAGATAAATCTGCCGAAAAGATCGTGAAGACGGTGAAATTGACCGGTGCAATTGTTAACGGGCCGATTCCTCTTCCAACCGACAAAAAGATCTACACTGTTCTTAAATCGACTTTTGTAAATAAAAAATCGCGCGAGCAGTTCGAATTGAGTTCTTACAAAAGGTTACTTGACATTTACAGCTCAACAGCCAAAACTATTGATGCTTTGATGAAACTGGAGTTACCTAGCGGTGTGGAAGTAGAAATTAAGATCTGATGAATTTTCAGATTTTACAGTTGAAAGAATTGAAAAAGAAACATTAATATCTCGATATAATGTCAGGAATTATCGGAAAAAAAATAGGAATGACCAGCATGTTTGATGCCAATGGCAAAAACGTTGCCTGTACAGTTATCGAAGCTGGTCCTTGCGTTGTAACTCAGATCAGGACTAAGGAGAATGACGGTTACGAAGCCATTCAGCTTGCCTACGAGGACAAAAAAGAAAAGCATTCAACTAAAGCTGAAATCGGCCATTTCAAAAAAGCCGGTGTAACACCTAAACGTGTTGTAGCTGAGTTTACCCGTTTCGAAATTGATCATCGTAAAACTTTCGGCGATCTGGTTAAGATTGATATCTTTGAAGAAGGTGAGTTTATCGACGTAGTTGGTACAACCAAAGGAAAAGGATTTCAAGGTGTTGTCCGCCGTCATGGATTCAGTGGTGTAGGTGGAGCAACCCACGGACAGCACAACCGTCTCAGGGCTCCCGGATCAGTTGGTGCTTCATCCTATCCAAGTAAAGTATTCAAAGGTATGCGCATGGCAGGCCATATGGGTGTTGAACGTGTAAAAATGATCAATCTCCAGATACTTAAAATTGTCGCTGAAAAAAATCTTCTCGTAATTAAAGGTTCCGTTCCAGGAGCTAATGGTTCATATGTAATTGTTGAAAGATGGAGCTAGTAGTATATAACATCAAAGGCGAAAAAACCGCCAACACGGTTACACTCAACGAAAGCATTTTCGATGTAACTCCTAACGATCACGCTATCTATCTCGATACCAAACAGTATCTTGCCAACCAGCGTCAGGGAACTCATGCTTCACTTGAGAAATCAATGGTAAGCGGAAGTACCAAGAAAATAAAAAAGCAAAAAGGTACAGGAAGTGCACGTGCAGGTAGCCGCAAATCTCCTTTATTCAGAGGTGGAGCCCGCGCATTCGGTCCTCAGCCACGCGATTACAGTTTCAAACTGAACAAGAAATTAAAAAAACTTGCACGCGTTTCGGCACTGGCTTATAAAGTAAAGGAAAACAATATTGTGGTTATTGAAGATTTCAATTTCGAATCGCCTAAAACCAAAGCATTTATTTCCGTTCTAGAAGCACTGAAACTCACCGGCCGCAAAACTTTAATGGTTCTTCCTGACAACATTCAGAATATTGTGCTTTCATCGCGCAATCTGAAAAAGGCTAAAGTAACCCGTGCCTGCGACCTTAACACATACGATATCCTCAATGCTCAAAACCTGATCCTCCTCGTGAGTTCAGTTACCGAAATTGAAAAATCGTTCGAAAATTAGTAAATACCGTTAGCAGTAACACTTAAAATATAAAAGCGATGGGTATCATCATCAAGCCGATCATTACTGAAAAAATGACAGCCCTGGGCGAAAAACTGGGACGCTATGGCTTTGTAGTTGACAAAAATGCCAACAAAATACAGATTAAAAAAGCTGTGAAGGACATGTACGGCGTTGAAGTGGAAGAAGTCAATACAATGACTTATGCCGGTAAACGTAAGTCACGCTTCACTAAAAGCGGTGTTCTCAGCGGCAAAACCAATTCATTTAAAAAGGCTATCATTACATTAGCCAAAGGCGAATCAATAGATTTTTACAGCAATATCTAAGGAATAATGGCTCTCAAGAAATTTAAACCAACCACACCTGGTCAGCGTTTCAAGGTTATCAGCACCTTCGACGAAATCACCGCTTCGGTGCCCGAGAAAAGTTTGCTTGAACCTCAGCATAAGTCTGGCGGCCGTAATCACAGCGGTAAAATGACTATGCGTTACATGGGTGGTGGTAATAAGCAACACTACCGTGTAATCGATTTCAAACGCGATAAAGATAATATTCCAGCCGTTGTTAAAACGATTGAATATGACCCGAACCGTACCGGACGCATAGCACTTTTATTCTATGCCGATGGGGAAAAGAGGTACATTCTCGCTCCTCAAGGGCTCAAAGTTGGACAGGAACTGGTTTCCGGTACCGGTGCAGCTCCTGAAATTGGAAATACACTCTTTATGAGCGAAATTCCTTTCGGAACAATGATCCACAATATTGAACTCCGTCCCGGACAAGGTGCCAAAATGGTAAGAAGTGCCGGAGCATCAGCACAATTGATGTCACGTGATGGTAAGTTCGCTGTTGTAAGAATGCCATCAGGAGAAACCCGGCTGATTTTACAAACATGTAAAGCAACCATCGGAATGGTTTCCAATGGTGACCATCAGCTGGAAGTATCAGGTAAAGCAGGTCGCTCACGCTGGCTTGGACGCAGACCTCGTACACGTCCTGTTGTAATGAACCCTGTCGATCACCCAATGGGTGGAGGCGAAGGCAGAGCTA
>CAZBZA010000006.1:4237-15660 GCA_964495865.1 uncultured Lentimicrobiaceae bacterium | reverse complement strand
CCTGTTGTAATGAACCCTGTCGATCACCCAATGGGTGGAGGCGAAGGCAGAGCTACAGGTGGACACCCACGTACCCGCAAGGGAACTCCAGCCAAGGGTTACAAAACCCGTTCGAAGACTAATGCTTCGAATAAGTACATCATAGAAAGAAGGAAGAAGTAATCTAATAAATAAGACATCATGAGCCGTTCGCTTAAAAAAGGCCCTTTCATAGATTATAAACTTGAAAAAAAGGTTATCGACCTGATTGAAAGTAAAAAGAAAGTTGTAATCAAAACCTGGTCGAGGTCATCAACTATATCCCCCGACTTTGTTGGCCAGACTATAGCTGTTCATAACGGGAACAAATTTATTCCTGTATATGTAACCGAAAACATGGTTGGACATAAACTTGGAGAATTCAGCCCTACCCGTATTTTCAGGGGCCATGCCGGAAATAAAGGTAAGAAGTAAAAAGACATAGCTACAATGGGATCAAGAAAACATAATTCAGCTGAGCAGAAAAAAGAGGCAAACAAATCATTGTATTTTGCCAAACTGAACAACTGCTCTTCCTCACCCAGGAAAATGAGGCTTGTAGCCGACCTGGTAAATGGAAAAAATGTGGAAACCGCAATGCACATTCTCCAGCATACTCCAAACTATGCAGCCGAAAAATTAGGAAAGCTTTTAAAATCAGCTCTCGCTAACTGGCAGCAGAAAAATGAAGGCGTTCGCATGGAAGACAGTAACCTCTATATTAAAGAGGTAAAAGTTGACGGCGGCCGTATGCTGAAAAGAGTTCAGCCTGCACCGCAAGGTCGTGCGCACCGCATCAAAAAGCGTTCAAATCACGTTACTGTTATAATCGACAGCAAAGTGACCAAAGAAGTAACTGAAATAGTAACTAAATAATCAAGCAGCCTAATGGGACAAAAGTGTAATCCGATCGGCAACAGGTTAGGTATCATTAAAGGATGGGACTCCAACTGGTACGGTGGTAAGAAGTTTGATAATAAATTGGTTGAAGATGATAAGATTCGTAAGTATCTGAATGCTCGTCTTTCGAAAGCTGGTATATCACACATCATTATCGAACGTACCCTCAAACTGGTAACCGTCACTATAAATACCGCCCGCCCTGGTATTATCATAGGCAAAGCCGGACAAGAAGTTGATAAACTCAAAGAAGAGTTGAAAAAACTTACCGGAAAAGAAGTACAGATCAATATTTCAGAAATTAAACGCCCTGAAATGGATGCTGTAATTGTTGGAAATACCATTGCACGCCAGCTCGAAGGACGTATTTCATACCGCAGGGCTATTAAAACCGCTATCACAGCAGCAATGCGTGTAGGAGCCGAAGGAATGAAAGTTCAGATTTCAGGCCGCCTTGGTGGAGCCGAAATGGCACGTCGCGAACAGTTTAAAGAGGGCCGTATTCCTTTGCATACATTACGTGCAGATATTGATTACGCACTTGCTGAAGCTCAGACAACATACGGCAAACTTGGGATCAAAACCTGGATTATGAAAGGTGAGATTTACGGAAAAGTGGATCTTGTACCAGGAACTGATAATTTGGTTAAAGACAACAAACCATCACATGGTCAGGGTCGTCCTGATCGTAAAGGTGGTCCTCGTGGAGATCGTGACCGTGACCGTGGAGGAGATCGTGGTGGAGACCGTCGCCCAAGGAATAAAAAATAATTAAGGAATAAAGTACTCATCATCATATAGTTTTAGCGATGTTACAGCCTAAAAGAACAAAATACAGGAAGCAGCAGAAAGGTAAAATGAAAGGGAATGCCAAACGTGGATACGAATTATCATTCGGAACATTTGGTATCAAAGCACTGGAAGAAGTGTGGCTTACCGGTCGTCAGATTGAAGCTGCCCGTCAGGCCATCACCCGTTACATGAAACGTGAAGGTCAACTCTGGATACGAATTTTCCCCGACAAACCTGTTACAAAAAAACCTGCCGAAGTACGTATGGGTAAAGGTAAAGGTGCTCCCGAATACTTTGTTGCACGTGTTACTCCTGGTCGTTTACTTTTTGAGTTGGAAGGCGTAAGTGCCGAAATAGCTCAGGAAGCTTGCCGCCTAGGCGCTCAAAAACTGCCGATAGCCGTTAAGTATGTGGTTCGCAAAGATTATGAAGATAATTTAGCTTAATCCGGCTAACCGATAACAAAGAAGTTGCCAACCGTATAATAGAAGCAAAATGAAACAAGAAGTAATTCGTGAACTATCAACTCCTGAGTTGATTGAAAGACTCGACGAAGAGCGCATGCAGCTCAACAAGCTGAAAATGAATCATGCCGTTTCTCCACTTGAGAATCCTAATAAAATAAAAGCTTACCGCAGAACTGTTGCCCGTTTGGTTACTGAACTGCACAAGCGGAAATCCGAATCGGTAGTAGCTAACAAGGCTAACAAATAATAATTATCACAGCAATGGAAGAAAGAAATCTCAGAAAAGAAAAAATCGGTCTTGTTGTAAGCAATAAAATGGAGAAATCCATTGTGGTTCAGGTTGAAAGGCGTGTAAAACACCCTAAATACGGTAAATTCGTTAAAAAAACCTCAACATTTGCTGCACACGACGAAAACAATGATTGTGGAATTGGTGATACCGTCCGCATATCCGAAACCCGTCCTCTGAGCAAAACAAAATGTTGGAGATTAGTTGAAATCATTGAAAGAGCTAAATAATTATGATACAGCAGGAATCAAGACTTACGGTAGCCGATAATAGCGGTGCTAAAGAGGTACTCTGTATACGGGTGCTCGGTGGTACCCGCAGAAAGTATGCCTCAGTGGGTGATAGAATCATCGTTTCGGTGAAAAAAGCCCTTCCCTCAGGTAACATTAAGAAAGGAACTGTAGCTAAAGCTGTTGTGGTTCGTACCAAAAAGGAAATACGTCGTGCCGATGGTTCCTATATCAGGTTCGATGACAATGCAGTTGTTCTTCTCAATACTGCCGGCGAAATGATCGGGACCCGTATTTTCGGGCCTGTTTCAAGAGAGCTCAGGGAAAAACAGTATATGAAAATTGTTTCACTTGCACCTGAAGTGCTCTAATTCACAGAAACTATGAGTAATAAAGTTCATATCAAAAAAGGGGATAACGTGAAGATCCTTTCCGGCGACTCAAAAGGGAAAACCGGTAAAGTATTGGAAGTGGAAATGGAAAGCTATAAGGCTATCGTGGAAAACGTAAATCTGGCCACCAAACACTCCAAGCCAAACGCTAAAAACCCTAAAGGGGGTATCCTGAAACAGGAAATGCCTATTCACATCTCGAATCTGATGCTTGTTGATGCCTCTGGCAAAGCAAGCCGTATCGGACGCAAAAAAGATGAAAAGACCAACAAAACCGTTAGAGTTTCAAAAAAAACCGGGGAGGTAATTAAATAATGGAATATTCAGCTCGCCTAAAGGAAAAGTACCGCCAGGAAGTGGTTCCGGCTCTTACGGAACAGTTCCAGTACAAAAATCATATGCAGGTTCCTAAACTGGTTAAAATTTGTTTAAACCAGGGTTTGGGTACCGCTATAGCGGATAAGAAAATTATAGATATCGGAATAGCCGAAATGACTTCTATCGCAGGACAGAAAGCTGTTTCCACAAAATCGAAAAAAGATATCTCCAACTTCAAGTTGCGTAAAAATATGCCTGTTGGCGTTCGCGTAACTCTCAGAAGTGATATGATGTACGAATTTCTCGACAGACTTATATCCATAGCTATTCCACGTGTTCGTGACTTCCGCGGAATTAACGTAAAGGGTTTCGACGGTCGTGGTAATTTTACCATGGGGATTACTGAACAAATCATTTTCCCTGAAGTAGTAATCGATAAAGTTGCCAAAATAAACGGACTCGATATTACCTTCGTTACTACAGCCAAAACGGATAAAGAGTGTATGGCACTGTTAAAAGAATTTGGTATTCCCTTTAAGAAATAATCCACAATATTATGGCAAAAGAATCACTCAAAGCGCGAGAGGTAAAAAGACAGAGGATAGTAGATAAATATGCTGCTAAACGTGCTGCTCTTAAAGCTGCCGGCGACTATCTCGGCTTACAGAAATTACCACGTAATGCAAATCCTATTCGTTTGCACAACCGCTGCAAAATAACCGGAAGACCAAAAGGGTATATGAGGCAATTTGGAGTTTCGCGTATCAACTTCCGCTTCATGGCACTCGATGGTTTAATACCTGGTGTAAAGAAAGCCAGCTGGTAAAATAAACACAGAAACAATTAATTACAAGATACAAAATGATCACAGATCCGATTGCAGATTATCTTACTAGAATAAGGAATGCCGTGATGGCCAACCACAGGGTTGTTGAAATTCCTGCATCTAATCTGAAGAAGGAGATTACAAAAATCCTCTTCGACCAGGGCTACATCCTCAACTTCAAATTTGAGGAAGATAGTAAACCGGGTACAATTAAGATTGCACTAAAATATCACCCTGTAACCAAACAATCTGCTATTACACAGATTGAAAGGATTAGCAAACCGGGTTTGCGACGCTATGTTGGTAACGAGAAACTTCCCCGCGTCCTTAATGGATTAGGAATTGCCATTGTGTCCACATCACACGGACTAATGACTGATAAGGAAGCCCGTACCCAAAAAGTTGGTGGCGAAGTAATTTGTTACGTTAGCTAATTAAAAGGAGGAAAAAAGAATGTCGAGAATTGGAAAATTACCGATTACGATTCCTTCCGGAGTTACAATCACAGTATCAGATAAGAACCTTGTTACCGTTAAAGGAAGCAAAGGCCAACTATCACAGCAGGTTGATCCGGATATTATCGTTAAGGTTGAAAATAACGAGATGCTGGTTCAGCGTCCAACCGATCAGCAGCGCCACAGGTCAATGCACGGTCTTTACCGCTCATTGCTTTTCAATATGGTAAAAGGAGTAAGCGAAGGCTTCACCGTTAACCAGGAACTGGTAGGCGTTGGTTATAAAGCTACCGCTACGGGTCAGGTACTCGAGCTTGCTCTGGGTTATTCGCACAATTTTGTGTTCGAACTCCCTAACGAAATTACAGTAAGCGCTCTGACTGAAAGAGGTAAAAACCCCATTATTACAATGGTATCGCACGATAAACAACTTATTGGACAGGTAGCGGCCAAAATACGGTCACTGCGCAAACCTGAACCATACAAAGGAAAAGGTATCAAGTTTGTTGGCGAAATACTGAAACGTAAAGCTGGTAAGTCAGCATCGGATAAATAATCATTGAGAACTGAATAATACTTTCGACCGATGTCATTTAAAGTAGATAAAGAATACAGGAGACTGAAAATCAAGCAACGCGTCCGTAAAACCATTTCTGGTTCAGCTGAACGCCCACGCATGACAGTTTTCCGCAGCAATAAGGATATTTATGTTCAACTTATCGATGACCTTACAGGTACAACGTTAGCTGCAGCATCCTCAAGCGCTAAAGGTATAGCGGATCAAAAAGTTACCAAAATAGAGAAATCCAAATTAGTTGGGAAACTCATAGCAGAACGTGCACTTGAAAGTGGTATTCTGTCAGTAGTTTTCGATCGCAACGGATATCTTTATCACGGTAGAGTAAAAGCCCTGGCTGACGCAGCCAGAGAAGGTGGCATCAAATTTTAATTACAGCTATGGCAAACGTAAACACAAATAGAGTAAAATCGAGCGATACCGAATTAAAGGACAGGCTCGTCGCCATTCAACGCGTTACTAAAGTTACCAAGGGAGGTCGTACTTTCACTTTCTCAGCAATCGTAGTGGTTGGAAATGAAAATGGAGTTGTAGGTCATGGTCTTGGGAAAGCTAAAGAAGTTCAGGCAGCTATAGCTAAAGGAATAGAGGATGCTAAGAAAAACCTTGTCCGTGTACCTGTTCTGAAAGGAACACTTCCTCACGAACAATTAGGTAAGTACGGAGGTGCACTCGTGTTCATGAAACCAGCAGCTCCGGGTACCGGTGTTATCGCAGGTGGTGCAATGCGTGCAGTTCTCGAAAGCGTTGGTGTAAAAGATGTACTTGCTAAATCTAAAGGTTCATCAAACCCTCACAGTGTTGTTAAAGCAACCATCGAAGGACTTTGTAAATTGAAAGATGCTCATTCTGTAGCTCAGCTTCGTGGCATCAGTATGGATAAAGTTTTTAACGGTTAACCACTAAAATTATAGCGCGATGAGAAACGTGAGAATTACACAGACAAAAAGTGGTATTAAACAACCCGAACGTCAGAAACGAACACTACGAGCACTGGGCATAACTAAAATGGGTCGCCCTGTTGATCATGTAGCTACACCACAAATTGAAGGTATGATCAGAGCGATCAGCCATTTATTGAAAGTGGAAGAAATTTAATAGTAAATCCTTTATAGAAATTATATAACATGGATCTAAGTAATTTAAAGCCGGCAGAAGGCGCTACAAAAACTGAAAAACGAATTGGTCGTGGCCAGGGATCGGGACGTGGTGGTACTTCCACACGCGGACACAAAGGCGCCAAATCGCGTTCAGGGTACAAACACAAACGTGGTTTCGAAGGAGGTCAGATGCCTTTATACCGTCGCGTACCTAAATCAGGATTTAAAAATATCAACAGGGTTGAATATACCGGACTGAACATCGATGTGCTTCAGAAACTTACCGAAACAAGAGGCTTGACCGTAATTACTCCTGAAATTCTCAGGGAAAATGGTCTGCTTGGTAAGAAAGATTTACTCAAGATCTTAGGTCGTGGTATACTGAAAGCCAAAATCAGTGTTACAGCTAATGCTTTCTCTGAAAAAGCAATTCAGGCAATCGAATCCGTTGGTGGAACTGTTATTAAACTCTGAACTTAATGAGACGCTTCATTCAGACACTACAAAATATCTATAAAATCGACGAGCTTCGTAAGAGGATAGGCTATACATTAGCCCTGATTCTTATCTATAGGTTCGGATCGTATGTTACCATTCCTGGTGTGGATCCTCAGCAGTTGATGAATCTGAAGAACCAGTCGGAATCAGGTCTATTAGGCTTGCTTAATATGTTCTCCGGCGGCGCTTTCAGCAATGCATCAATTTTTGCTCTTGGAATCATGCCTTACATCTCAGCTTCTATCGTTATTCAGTTGCTTGGTATGGCTATTCCATACTTCCAGAAACTGCAGAAAGAAGGTGAAAGCGGACGGAAAAAGATAAATCAGATTACCCGTTATCTTACTGTTATTATTACTGCACTGCAGGCTCCGGGATACATAGCTAACCTTATTTCGCAGTTACCAGCTCAGGCTATTACTCCTTTCGATCCGAACGTGGTTTCTCCGCCTGTATTTTTCTGGATTTCTTCAGTAGTTATTCTGGTTGCCGGTACCATGTTTGTAATGTGGCTTGGTGAACGGATTACTGATAAAGGACTTGGAAATGGTATTTCACTCATCATTATGATTGGTATCATTGCCCGACTGCCTTTTGCACTGTTCAGCGAATTCCTTGCACGTATGGAGCAAAAAGGCGGTGGATTAGTTTTGTTCATTGTTGAAATAGCCGTACTTGTATTTGTTGTCTTACTCTGTATCCTGTTAGTTCAGGGAACCCGGAAGATACCTGTACAATATGCAAAACGTGTGGTAGGTAACAAACAATATGGTGGTGTTCGTCAGTATATCCCTTTAAAGGTTAATGCTGCAGGTGTAATGCCTATCATTTTTGCTCAGGCTATCATGTTCCTGCCACTTACAATTGCCGGTTTTGCAAGCAGCGAAAGCCTGCAGGGGTTTGCAGCAACATTTACTGACATTAATGGTTTCTGGTATAACTTTACCTATGCCATTCTGATCATTGTCTTCACCTATTTTTATACTGCTATTACGGTTAACCCTAACCAGATGGCTGAAGATATGAAAAAGAACAATGGTTTTATACCAGGTGTGAAACCCGGAAAGAGAACAGCCGATTTTATTGATTCAGTAATGTCGAAAATAACTTTCCCCGGATCTTTATTCCTTGCCCTTGTCGCAATTATGCCAGCACTGGTTAGTATGATGGGTGTAAGTTCGCAATTTGCTCAGTTCTATGGAGGTACTTCATTGCTAATCCTTGTGGGTGTTGTTCTGGATACTTTGCAACAAATTGAAAGTCACTTGTTAATGCGTCATTATGAAGGTTTGACAAAATCGGGCCGTATCAAAGGACGTAATGCTGCCGGAGCTTTTTAGTCAGTACTAAAACTGAAATAATGGCTCTTATCAAGACTGAAATTGAAATTGAAAAAATACGTACGAGTTCTTTACTTGTTGGAAAAACGATAGCGGAAGTTGCCCGGCACATCAAGCCAGGAGTTACTACACTCGCCCTCGATAAAATAGCTGAAGAGTTTATCCGCGACCACAAAGCAAAACCTGCTTTCAAAGGGTATCATGGATTTCCTGCTACACTATGTATATCGGTTAACGAAGTAGTGGTTCATGGAATACCAGGTAAACGCGAATTGAAAGAAGGTGACCTTATTTCAATTGATTGTGGTACCATTATTGATGGATATTTTGGCGATTCAGCTTTTTCGTTCGGTATATTGCCTATGGCAGTGGAACTTGAAATGTTGATGAAACGTACCCATGAGTCATTGATGAAGGCTATAAACATATTATCAGCTGGTAAAAGAGTTGGTGATATTGGTTATGAAATACAAACCTACGTCGAAAGCTTTGGATACACTGTTGTTCGCGATTTAGTCGGGCATGGATTGGGAACCAGCTTACACGAAAAACCTGAAGTTCCTAATTACGGGCGCAGAGGAAATGGTGTAAAACTTGAACAGGGAATGGTAATCTGCATTGAGCCGATGATAAACCTTGGAAGCAGGCAGGTAACCCAGGAGAATGACGGATGGACAATACGGACTATAGACCGTAAACCATCAGCACATTTTGAGCACGCTGTTGTAATAACAAATAACGGAGCTGATATTTTGTCAAGTTTCAATGAAATTGAGCAGGTAATTAACCCTGACATATTAATAACGAAGTAATAAATGGCAAAACAACTTGTAATTGAGCAGGACGGCATAGTGAAAGAGTCACTAGGTAATGCTATGTTCCGGGTTGAACTTGAAAATGGGCATATGATCATTGCGCACATTTCGGGTAAAATGAGGATGCACTACATTAAAATTCTTGTAGGTGACAGAGTCAAAATCGAAATGTCGCCTTACGATCTCAGTAAAGGAAGAATAAATTTCCGATACAAATAAAGAATAATACACTTTAAGAAATAACTAAGGCAATGAAAGTAAGAGCATCAGTTAAGAAAAGAACACCTGAATGCAAAATCGTGCGCAGGAAAGGGAGAATTTATGTGATAAACAAAAAGAATCCTAAGTACAAACAAAGGCAAGGTTAATAATTGTGTAATCCTAAAAGCTATAAAAATATATGGCACGTATTGCTGGTATTGATTTACCAAAAAACAAAAGAGGCGAAATAGGCCTTACCTATATTTTCGGAATAGGCCGTAATTCAGCCCAGGGTATCCTGGACGCCTGCGGTATCGACCGTAACAAAAAAGTTCAGGACTGGTCAGATGATGAGCAAAATAATATTCGCTCCATGATCAACGACAGTTACAAGGTAGAAGGTGCGCTCCGTTCCGAGGTACAGCTTAATATCAAGCGACTAATGGATATCGGTTGCTATCGTGGAGTTCGTCACCGTTTGGGCCTTCCGCTCCGTGGACAGAGCACAAAAAACAATGCCCGTACACGTAAGGGTAGGAAAAAGACTGTTGCTAACAAGAAGAAAGCAACCAAATAAGAAAGCATTTAAAGTAAAAATAGTTTTACTATGGCAAAGACCACCAAAGTATCGAAAAAAAGAGTTGTTAAAGTTGAGGCTGTTGGAAGAGCTTATGTTTCGGCTTCTTTTAACAATATCATCATTTCGTTGACCAATAACGCCGGACAGGTGATATCGTGGGCATCGGCCGGGAAAATGGGATTCAGAGGTTCTAAAAAGAATACTCCCTATGCTGCCCAGATGGCTGCCCAGGATTGTTCAAAGGTTGCTTACGACCTTGGACTCCGTAAGGTTAAGGTTTTCGTTAAAGGACCCGGTTCGGGCCGCGAATCCGCAATACGCACTTTGCATACCGCAGGTATCGAGGTTACCGAAATTCAGGACATCACTCCATTGCCACACAATGGTTGCCGTCCTCCTAAACGCAGAAGGGTTTAATGTTAACCTCCTGTTTCGATATTTACGAACAATAAGTTTAATAATACATAATCAAAAGGCTTTATGGCAAGATATATTGGTCCTAAGACAAGGATAGCCAGGAAATTCAAAGAACCTATCTACGGACCCGACAGTTCTTACGAAAAGAAGAACTATCCTCCCGGAATGCACGGACAAAATAAACGCAGGAAAAAACAATCGGAATACGGTGTTCAGCTGCAGGAAAAACAAAAAGCTAAATATACCTACGGCATCCTCGAAAAACAATTCAGAAATATTTTCGAGAAAGCTACCCGTAAAAAAGGTGTTACCGGCGAAATTCTGCTTCAGCTTATCGAATCACGTCTGGATAACGTAGTTTACCGTATGGGTATCGCCCCAACACGTGATGGCGCACGCCAGCTCGTTGGTCACAGGCATATTACCGTTAACGGAAAAGTTCTGAATATCCCTTCATACGAATGTAACAGAGGCGATGTTATTGCTGTACGCGAACGTTCAAAATCACTCGAAGTGATTCAGAATTCGCTGCAAGGTCGCGTTAACCGTTACTCATGGATCGAATGGGACGGCGCTATGATGACAGGTAAATTTGTAAATTATCCTGAACGCGAGGAAATTCCTGAAAACATTAAGGAACAACTCATCGTCGAATTGTATTCGAAGTAATTTTTTTATCTTGCATTATTTTTTAAACAAAGGACTTTTATGGCCATTTTAGCATTCCAGAAACCTGATAAGGTTATCATGATACAGGCTGACGAGTTTGACGGTACGTTTGAATTCCGTCCTCTCGAACCTGGCTTTGGTATCACAATAGGTAATGCATTGCGCAGGATCTTGCTCTCTTCACTCGAAGGATATGCTATAACCTCATTACGTATCGACGGAGTTGATCATGAATTCTCCTCGGTAAAAGGTGTAGTTGAGGATATAACTGATGTTATCCTGAACCTGAAAAAGGTCAGATTCCGTAAACAGATTGAATCCGAAGAGAGTGAAAAAATCAATTTCACCGTTACAGGTAAGGATACTTTTACAGCCGGTGATATTGCCAAACACCTTTCGATATTCCAGGTACTGAATCCTGAGGTAGTTATCTGCCACATGGAGCCAACAGTAAAACTCAATATCGAAATCAGTGTTAACAAAGGCAGAGGATACGTTCCTGCAGAAGAAAATAAAATTCCTACTGCACATTTGGGAAC
>CAZBZA010000006.1:0-4137 GCA_964495865.1 uncultured Lentimicrobiaceae bacterium | reverse complement strand
GTAGCTTTTAATAAAAACGACTTATTGAAATTCCGCAATTTCGGTAAAAAGTCGCTAACCGAACTGGAAGACCTGGTGAAAACAAAAGGACTCGAATTCGGAATGAACGTTGCGAAGTACAAATTAGATAAGGAATAAGCGAAATGAGACATCAGAAATCAATAAACCACCTGGGACGAACCAGTACTCATCGCAAAGCTATGCTGTCCAATATGGCCAGCTCGCTGATCAAGCACAAACGTATCAGTACAACCATTGCAAAAGCAAAGGCACTTCGTGGATATGTAGAACCATTGATCACACGCGCTAAAATAGATTCAACACACTCACGCCGTGTAGTTTTCAGCTACCTGCAGGATAAAGATGCTGTAACTGAGCTCTTCCGCGATATTTCAGTTAAAGTAGCTGACCGTCCGGGTGGATATGTTCGCATACTCAAAACAGGTTTCCGCCTCGGCGATAATGCTGATATGTGTATCATCGAACTGGTTGATTATAACGAAAACCTGTTAACAGTTAAAGATTCAACAGCTAAAAAAGCTACCCGCCGCCGTAAACCTGCTGCTAAAAAAGCTACAGATGCTCCCGAAACAGTAGTAGCCGAAAAAGCTCCTATAGCAGAAGTGAAAACTGTGGAAGTTGTCGAAGAAGTGGTAGAAACACCGGTTGATGAAGAAACCAAAGATAACGAAGCTGAAACAAAGTAATTAAAATACAGGCAATGAATTAATTGAAAGGATAAAGTGAAGGTTTCTTTGCTTTATCCTTTTATCATTTTTTTTAATGCACAATTAATAGAACTCTAATTTAATATAGAAAAACTATGAGTCAGATTATTAACATTACAGGCCGTCAGATCCTTGATTCGCGCGGCAATCCTACCGTAGAGGTAGATGTGTTTACATCAAACGGCGTAATGGGCCGCGCAGCTGTTCCATCAGGTGCATCAACCGGCATTCACGAAGCATGCGAGCTTCGCGACGGCGATAAAGCTATTTACAAAGGAAAAGGTGTACTGAAAGCTGTTCAGAACGTTAATAAAGTCCTTGCTGAAGAATTAAAAGGCTTTTATGTTACCGAACAAAACGAAATTGATCAGAAAATGATCGAACTCGACGGAACTCCAAATAAATCGAATCTCGGTGCAAATGCAATTCTTGGCGTTTCGCTGGCAGTTGCTAATGCCGCTGCACAGGAATCGAGCAGTTATTTGTTCCGTTATGTTGGTGGTGTTAATGCCAATACACTTCCAATCCCTATGATGAACATCATTAACGGTGGTTCACATGCTGACAACAGCATCGATTTTCAGGAATTTATGATTATGCCGGTTGGTGCTCCATCCTTTAGCGAAGGTTTACGCATGGGCGCAGAAGTTTTCCACAGCCTGAGTGCAGTGTTGAAAAAAGGCGGCTATTCGACTAACGTAGGCGACGAAGGTGGATTTGCTCCTAACCTTAAATCAAACGAAGAGGCAATAACCGTTATATTACAGGCTATTGAAAACGCTGGTTACAAGCCGGGTAAAGATGTATTTATCGCACTTGATCCAGCTTCAAGCGAATATTATATTGAGGATGAAAAAGTATATCACCTGAAAAAATCAACCGGTGAGAAACTTACTTCAGCGCAAATGGTAGATTATTGGAAATCCTGGACTGACAAATATCCTATCATTTCAATTGAAGATGGTATGGCTGAAGACGATTGGGATGGCTGGAAACTGATGACAGATGTTATGGGTAAGAAAATTCAGCTTGTTGGTGATGATTTGTTTGTTACAAACACAAGACGCCTTCAAATGGGTATTGATAAAGGTGTAGCCAATTCTATCCTTATTAAAGTAAACCAGATTGGAACTCTTACCGAAACTATTGATGCTGTAAACATGGCTTACCGTAATTCATATACTGCCGTAATGAGCCATCGCTCAGGCGAAACCGAAGATACAACCATTGCTGATCTTGCTGTTGCTCTGAATACCGGCCTTATTAAAACCGGATCAGCCAGCCGCACCGACCGTATTGCTAAATATAACCAATTACTTCGCATTGAAGAGATATTGGGTAGCAACGCCCGTTATTTGGGTAAAGATTTCAAATACGCCAGATAATCTTCTGATTTTCTTTTTATATGAAAAGCCGGTATTGATTGCCGGCTTTTCGTGTTTTTACAGTTTTGTAATTTTGTTTTTATCGGTTTTCGCTCTCCTGTTGAATGATGAAATGGAATATCTTTGTTGATTCTATAAGCTCATTAAAACAGATTTAGTATCAGTTTTTACAATGGCTTGAAATTGAAAAAAAATGTCGCAGGAAATTGAGAGGAAATTTCTCGTAAAGGGAGATTTTAAAAAACATTCAGAATCTTCGAATAGGATAACACAAGGATATTTATCCTCGGTACCTGAACGCATTGTCAGAATCCGCATTTATGGCGAAAAGGCATTCCTTACTATCAAAGGGATTACCAATTTGTCAGGGATGAGTCGTTATGAGTGGGAAAAGGAAATTGCTGTTAATGAGGCACATGAATTGCTAAAATTGTGCGAGCCCGGAATTATCGATAAAACCCGCTACCTTGTTAAGTCAGGTAAAAATACTTTTGAAGTGGATGAGTTTTATGGTGAAAATGAAGGGCTTACCGTGGCAGAGATTGAACTGGATGCTGAAAATGATCAGTTTGAGAAACCCGGTTGGCTTGGGGAAGAAGTTACCGGGGATAAAAGATATTTTAATTCGCGGCTTGTAAAAAATCCATTCTCAAAATGGTAAATCCAGGAGCTTAATCGCATCGGGATATAACTTATTCTCAAAGTTTCTCCATTAAGAAGTCAGTCATACGCGTATAAAGATGGTAACGTGTGTTGCCTCCATAAATACTATGGTTGCGGTTAGTATATAGCTGCATTTCAAATTGTTTATCTGCTTGTACCAGGCGTTCAGCAAACTCAAATGAGTTTTGCACATGTACATTATCATCAGCCATTCCATGGCAAATCAGCAAATTCCCCTGAAAATCCTTTGCGAAATTCAGTGGTGAATTCTGGTCGTATCCGTCAGGGTTTTCCTGAGGTGTGCGCATAAACCGCTCCGTATAAATATTATCGTAATACCGCCAGTTGGTTACCGGTGCAACAGCAATGCCTGTTTTAAATATTCCATCCCCTTTTACCATGCACGACGATGAAATATATCCGCCAAAACTCCATCCGAAAATTCCGATACGTGTTTTGTCAACGAACGAAAGGTTGCCCAAATATTTCGCTGTTTCTATCTGGTCGATGGTTTCGTATTTCCCTAACTGCAGGTAAGTTGACTTACGGAAAGCTTCGCCACGGCCTCCTGTTCCCCGACCATCAACGCAAACTACAATATACCCAAGCTGAGCCAGATAATCTTCCCATCCCAAACTCCAGGAATCGAGAACTCGCTGCGAGTTAGGGCCGCTGTATTGTGTCATTAATACAGGATATTTCCTTTCCGGATCAAAATTGAGCGGTTTGAGTATCCATCCGTTTAGGTTCACATTTTCGGAAGTTGTGAAGTTGAAAAACTCGCGGTATCCATATTTGTACTGCTTTAGCTTTTCAATCAGTGCTTTGTTTTCATCAAGAACCCGCACAATTTCGCCTTTAGCTTTGTATATAGTTGTTGTAGGAGGGTTTTTGCTGTCCGACCACGTAATAGTATAATATTTGAAACCCTCACTGTGTTTTGTATTGTTTGTGCCTGTATTTACAGATAGTTTTTTCTTGCCCGAACCATTCATGTTAATGTAGTAAGCTTCTCTCTGATAAGGTGTTGGCTCGGCAGATGTGTAATAAATCAAGTTGTTCTTTGTATCACATCCGTTCAGTGTTGTAATATCAAAATTCCCTTTTGTAACCTGGTTAACCAACTGACCGTTCATGTTATATAGATAAATATGGGCATATCCATCGCGCTCGCTTACCAGTGTAAAATGCAATTTGTCGTCCAGAAAACGGATGTCGTCAAGGTAGTTTTTATCCAGATAATAAGCATTGGTTTCAGTTACAAGAACACTTGATTTTCCTGATGCAGGATTAGCTGTTAAAATATCCAGCTTGTTCTGAAGTCGGTTTAACCTGAATATTGCCAGTTTATCCGATTCTTG
>CAZBZA010000005.1:27048-28118 GCA_964495865.1 uncultured Lentimicrobiaceae bacterium | reverse complement strand
CATATTTCCGAAAAAGGATTAAGATACGACCTTACAGTGCCTTTTGCCCGTTTCGTGGTTCAGCATAATCATGAAATCACATTTCCGTTCAAACGCTACCAGATACAGCCGGTATGGCGTGCCGACCGGCCGCAAAAAGGCCGTTACCGCGAATTTTACCAGTGCGATGTGGATGTGATCGGGAGCAATTCGTTGCTTTATGAAGTGGAAATGGTGACAATAGCTGCGGAAATTTTTAGCAAACTAGGCATCAGTATCACAATTCTGATGAACAACCGCAAAATCCTTTCCGGCATTGCGGAAGTTATCGGCGAATCAGCGCGTATCACGGATATTACCGTTGCTATTGATAAATTAGACAAAATAGGGCAGGAGGGTGTTAATAAGGAACTTGCTGAAAAAGGTCTGAGTGCCGAAACTATCGAAAAACTTCAGCCCATTCTCGGTTTGAAAGGAAGCAGCATCGAAAAACTGGATCAGCTTTCCGTCATTCTGGCTACTTCCGAAACCGGATTAAAAGGCATTGAGGAAATGCGTACTATTTTTAATTTTATTGAAGTGTTGAAACCCGCCGCGAAAGTGGAAATTGACCTAACTCTTGCCCGTGGTTTAAATTATTACACTGGCGCCATCATTGAGATCAAAGCCAATGATGTTCAGATGGGCAGTATTAGCGGAGGTGGGCGTTACGACGATTTAACCGGGATTTTTGGTCTGAAAGGCATGTCGGGAATTGGTATTTCCTTTGGCGCCGACCGTATTTATGATGTAATGAACGAATTGAAATTATTTCCGGCTGATACAGAGCAGGCAACCACGGTTCTGCTTGTGAATTTTGGAGGAAATGAGGAACTTGTTAGCCTGAAATACCTTGAAAAACTGCACAAAGCCGGAATTTCAGCAGAGATATATCCAGAAGCTGCAAAAATGAAAAAGCAATTCGGATATGCCGATAATAAAAAGATTCCCTTTACCATTATTATAGGTACTGACGAAGCTACATCCGGACTGTATCAGCTTAAAAATATGCTTACCGGCGAACAGGAGAAAATGTCGGGGGATGAGATTAT
>CAZBZA010000005.1:0-26948 GCA_964495865.1 uncultured Lentimicrobiaceae bacterium | reverse complement strand
AAACAACCTTTATTATGGCAAACACCTATACCCAGTTATATATCCAGTTTGTTTTTGCTGTGCAAAACAGAGCTTCGTTGATATCAGAAAATTGGAAAGCAGATCTTTATAAATATATGACTGGTATCATTACTCAACAGGAGCACAAACTCTTTGCGATAAACGGTATTCCCGACCATGTTCATATTCTTATCAGCATGAATCCAAAACAAGCGCCATCAGATCTTATGTATAATGTAAAACGGAGCTCTTCAATCTGGATTAACGATAACAAATTATGCCCGGGAAAATTCTCATGGCAAGAAGGTTTTGGGGCATTCTCGTATGGGAAATCTCAAATACCGACTATTATAAGGTATATTGAGAATCAGCAGCAGCATCATAAAAAACGTACGTTTATTGATGAATATATTGCATTCCTGAAAGCTTTCGATATCGAATATGATGAACTCTATATTTATAAGGCAATTGAATAGATATTAAAACAGATGTTCCGTTTTAAAAAAAATTGCAATAGATGATGTTGAAGTCCTGAAGGCAGTTGATGATCATTCCTGTCTGTCATTGATGTTAATGCCCTACGGGCAATAGATGATTATTGCTGTCTTTTATTGAGGTTGATGCCCTACGGGCAAATGACGATTTTTCACGTTGATCGTCTATGGATGTTGATGCCCTGCGGGCAATAGATGATTATTACTTGCTTTTATCGATTTTGATGCCCTACAGGCAATTTTGATGTAAGCAGCTTTTCTTTTAGAATCTTCCTTGATATTTCTTCGCCGCAACCGAATATTCCCTATTTTTGGCCATTCTACCGAAAACAAATTTCCATGCACTGGAATTTATATTTCATCATTCAGATTAACCGGACTTGCCTGTAAGTTCTGTTTCCTGTTTCCTGCCAAGAGCGGGATTTCCCTATCATTCCTTCGTATTTTATAATTCCACCCGTTGAAGGTGTTAATAGCTGCACAAAAAATAATGGCACAAAAACCTCTTTTTATAACTCCGGCTCCTATAACTTTTGAGCAAATTGAAAACATGCTCGCCCAGCACCAGGGCATTGCTCTCTCCCCCGAATCTATTACTCTGATTGAGAAATGCAGAAACTATCTCGATCGGAAAATCGAAACCCAGCAGGAACCTATTTATGGGATTACAACTGGCTTTGGTTCACTTTGTAACCGGTCCATTTCGCGCGACGACCTCTCTCAGTTACAGGTTAATCTGGTTATTTCACATGCCTGTGGTATCGGCGAACATGTTGAACCTGATATTGTAAAGCTGATGCTGTTGCTTAAAGCCTATGCTTTATCTCTGGGGAACTCAGGCGTACAAACAATAACCGTTCAGCGTCTTTTGGACCTATACAACCACAACATTCTTCCTGAAGTCCGACAAATGGGATCGCTTGGCGCTTCGGGTGATCTCGCTCCACTGGCACACCTTGTATTACCGCTGCTCGGTGCCGGTAAAGTGCTTTACAATAACAAGTGGCAACCAGCCAAAGGAGTGTTGTCGGAACTGGGATTGCCGGCAGTTAACCTGAAATCGAAAGAAGGCCTGGCCCTGCTCAATGGAACCCAGTTTATGAGTGCCCATGGCGTCCTTGTTTTGCTCAAAGCATTTAAACTGTTGCGGCTTGCCGATATTACCGGGTCAATTTCGCTTGAGGCTTATAATGGCCGCCTTGATCCTTTTCACAGCAAAATTCACGAAATCAGGCCACATCCCGGGCAAATTGAAACGGCGAAGAATATCCGGACCATTTTGCAGGGAAGCCAACTTATTAATAAACCTGGTAAAGCTGTTCAGGATCCATATTCATTCCGATGCATCCCTCAGGTTCATGGCGCTGCAAAAGATACTGTAAGGTATGCTGCTGATGTAATTTTACGCGAAATCAATTCAGTTACCGATAATCCTACCATTTTCCCTGATGATGACCTTATCTTATCAGGTGGAAATTTCCATGGTGAGCCCCTGGCTTTTGTTCTTGACTTTATCGCTATTGCTCTTGCCGAACTTGGTAATATTGCCGAAAGGAGATTGTACAGGCTGATTGCCGGTCAGCGCGGATTGCCTGAATTCCTGGTAGCACATCCGGGCTTAAACTCGGGGTTTATGATTCCTCAATATGCAGCCGCATCGGTGGTGAGCCAGAATAAACAACTTTGTACACCTTCATCTGTGGATAGTATCACATCATCCAATGAACAGGAAGATCACGTTAGCATGGGTGCCAATGCCGCAACCAAAGCACTGCGGGTGGTTAAAAATGTGGAAAACATACTTGCAATTGAGCTTATGGCCGGATGCCAGGCATTGGAATTCAGGGGTACAAAAAATACATCTCCTTTCCTGCAATCAATAATTTCTGATTTCAGGCAGTCCGTACCTTATGTTGAAGACGATGTACTTATGTATGAGTTGATTGATAACTCATTGAAGTTCATTCAGGATCAAGATTTTAAATTACCGGAATAATTTTAAAGAAATCATGCTTTAGCATGAATAATTTATCCAGCATTAAAAAGACAGGTACTAAATTTTTTCTTAGGTTTGCTGTGCGAACCGTTTAACTCACAGAAACAATGACATACATTATCACTGGCCAGGGCCTTACAATCAATGACGTAGTAGAAGTAGCCCGCCATAACAAACAGGTCGAACTTCATCCCGATGCTCTTAAACGTATTATAGCATGCCGTGCCATGCTCGAAAGGAAAATTGAAGCACACGAAATAATGTATGGAGTAAACACCGGTATCGGTGAGTTTTCGGAAGTGGTGCTCAATGATGACCAGGTTAAAGATTTCCAGAAATACCTTATATATAACCATGCCGCCGGAATAGGTGATGCTATGCATCTCGAATATGTGCGCGGAGCCATGCTTGGCCGTATTAATGTTCATGCTCACGGCAATTCGGGTTGCCGTCCGGAGATTACTCTTACCCTTTTAGAAATGCTGAATAAAGGTGTAACTCCTTTTGTTTGTCAGAAAGGTTCTGTTGGAGCAAGCGGCGACCTTGCCCCCATGTCGCAGATTGCTTTGCTTTTGATGGGCGAGGGAAAAGCGTATTATAAAGGTGAACTTTTAGATGGCAAAGCAGCTATGGATGCAGCCGGAATTCCCATTCCCGGGCTGATGGCCCGCGACGGACTGGCAACCATCAATGGTTCGAATGTACTTACCGCCATGAGTGCTATTTTTCTGGTGGATGCCAACAACTGGCTGAAGCAGGCCGAAATAGCAGCTGCCATGTCGCTCGAAGCGTTAAAAGCAAATATGAAACCTTACGAACCACGTATTCATGAAGTCCGGGGTTTTGCAGGTGCTATCCGCAGCGCCGAAGCCATCAGGAAAATGGTTGCCGGTGGCGATCTGGCCGAAGGCCGGATAAAATGTAAAGTTCAGGATGCCTATAGTATGCGCTCCACACCACAGGTAATTGGGGCAGCGCACGATGCGTTGAAGTATGCCCGTTCGCAGGTCGAAATTGAACTGAATGGTGTTGGCGATAACCCTATTTTCTTTCCGGAAGAAAACATGCAGCTGTCAGGCGCTAATTTCCAGGGATCGCCGGTTTCAGTTCCCATGGATATGGCAGGAATGGTGATTACCATGGTAAGCGTACTGAGCGAACGTAGGATGAACAGGTTAAATAATCCTGCTCTTAGTGTGGGTTTACCGGCATTCCTGACAAAAGGCGCGGGTATGTTCTCGGGGCTTATGCTTAGTCAATATACAGCTGATATGCAGATTGTTGAACAAAGAATTTTGTCCGCACCTGCAAGCATTCAATCCATTCCGGCAGCAGCCGATCAGGAAGATTTTGTTAGCATGGGCATGAATACGGCAATTAAAAATTTCCAGATACTTGATAATGCCTTTGGTATTTTAGGTATCGAATTGATGGCAGCGGCCCAGGCACTCGATTTCAGGGAGTATTCCTTCGGAGCGGGAGTAACAAAGGCTAAAGAAGTGATCCGTCGTTATGTAGATTTCCTGGAAATCGACAGACCGCTATATACCGATCATAACAGCATGAAAGCATTGGTGAAATCGTGCGAGATACTTGATGAAGTTGAAAAAGTGACCGGTAATCTCGGTTAGATTGCTGAAGCATTGGAGGTTATGTGCCACTTCGTCTATTGTTCGACATTACTACTGAGAGTAAAATCATTTCTTAATCCTTACAGTCAATCGGTGATACCTGATACTGTGAATAAATCAGTGAAACAAATTTACCACCTATGGACGAACAGCAACAACCCAATCAGAGTGAAGCAGCACCTAACGTTACACTATTGAGAATACTCTGCGTCTTCACTTTTGTCGGAAGCGGATTAGCTTTTTTTTCGTATGGCATAATCGGCCTTGTTCACAATTATTTCTCTGCTAACCTGAGCCTGATTCCCGATGAACAAAACCGTGAATTGATTGAGCTTATGCTTTCGGCCGGCAGGACTTTCTTTTTCCTTAACACCATTCTTTATGCAATATCGTTTGCTGGAGCAGTATTATTATGGCGGATGCGAAAAGTCGGTTTTCATCTTTACACAGCCTCACAACTCCTTCTGTTAATACTTCCGTTACTATATATCCAGGGTTTCCCTATGCCGGGGATAACTATTTTTTTAACCATTCTCTTTATCTGGGGATACAGTGGGTTTCTGAAATTTATGAAATAGCCGCATTCCGTTTGTGATGTTTACCCGGATTAGACTTCAAACTGAAACCAGGAAACATCCTGAAAGCCATTAATATATCATCGATAAACCCATTTTGCCGCTTGTAAAAATTTAATTGGTCAAAAAGTAAAAACATGATGCAATTCTTCTTACAATGAATGCAATCCCAAATAAGAAACGTCCGCCACTACTAACATATTTATGTATCGTTTCAGCTTTTATCAGCTTGTTATGGTTAGTTATGCTAGCTGTTCTTGTACTATATTCATTTCAGGGAAATGTATCTGCACAACTTTTTCCGGGACTGGTTATTGAATATTTGGGTGCCGGTTACCTGTTTTTGGCGCTATTTTCAGGTTTAACAATACTTGGATTAGCCGCTGTGCTTTTAATGTGGCAAATGAAAAAAAACGGATACTATCTTTATATAGCAGCTAAAACAGCTATATATTTTATACCTGTTGTAATTATAGGTAACAATCACCTTACATTTACGGGTTTAATCCTCACTTCTATTGGAATTATCGCATACGGGGTTGTTTTTACAAGCAAAAACACAGAAGTAAAAACTAAATAATGAAGAAAATAAAAAAAAAAAACAGAAAATTATTTAGGTATTAAGAAATTATTACTTTTACTCCTCGTTTGAACTCGTGCGCCCTCATCATAAAAATACAACACTAAAATACGCAATTTCAATAGTATGCGTACAAAAAACAGGTGACACATATTCGTGTTTCTACATTTGAAAAGAGCTTAATGTTGAAAAAATAGGGATAAAAACATAAGATTCCGTTACCAAAACCTTCATTAATTCGTTATATTTGGAAAAATTACCAGCGTAAACCCTGCCAGAACAATTAACGAAATATTAAAAGCCTATGATTTTAAGCCAGAGTTAACAAATTTTCAATCAATTATTACCAAACCAATTAAACACTAACTAACCAAATCAATTAACCTATGAGAAAACTAAGTTTTTTGCTGGTAATCCTGCTGCTCTCAGCTATGCAGGTACTGGCACAACGAACCATCACAGGTAATGTTACCAGCGCTGATGACGGGAATGGAATTCCCGGAGTTACTGTACTTGTTAAAGGAACGAGTCAAGGCGTATTAACTGACCTCGATGGAAAGTACAGCATCAATGTTCCTAAAGATGCGACTGCATTGCAATTCTCTTTTATTGGGATGACAACGCAGGAAATCGCACTTACGGCATCGAACATTTTGGATGTTGTTATGCAAAGTGAAGCGCAAAATCTTGAGGGCGTTGTAGTAACAGCTCTCGGTATTACCCGCGACAAGAAATCACTGGGCTATTCAACACAGGAACTTAAAGGCGATGAGATCAACACAGCCAAAAGAACCAACTTTGTTGATAACCTCTCGGGTAAACTCGCCGGTGTTCAGGTTAAAGCCAATGGTAACATGGGTGGTTCAACCAACGTTATTATCCGCGGTTCCTCATCAATGACAGGTAATAACCAGGCCTTGTTCGTTATTGACGGAGTTCCTGTAAACAATGATAATACTAACAATGCCGGACAGATTTCGGGTAGAAACGGTTATGACTACGGTAATGCCGCTGCCGATATCGATCCTAACGACATTGAAAGCATGAGCGTTCTTAAAGGTGCTGCTGCTACTGCCCTTTACGGTTCACGTGCTGCCAACGGTGTTATTCTTATTACAACCAAAAAAGGTAAAAAAGCTGAAAGCGGTTCGAAAAACCTGGGTGTTAGCATTAATTCCAGTATAACAACCGGATTTGTTGACAAAAGCACCTTCCCTAAATATCAGCAGAATTACGGTGCTGGTTACGGAACCTACTACTATGGCGATCCTCCTTATGGCGGTTTCGAAAGCGTATGGGATGTTGACGGCGACGGAACTATTGACCTCACAGTTCCAACCTATGAAGATGCTTCGTTTGGCCAGAAGTTTGATCCAAGCATCCTGGTTTTCCAATGGGATTCTTATGACCCTGCTTCACCTAATTACCATAAAGCTACTCCATGGAAAGTTGCTGATAACGGACCTATTACATTATTTGATAATTCACTTAACCTGACCAATAGTATCGAAATTGCTGGTGGAGGTGATGTTTCAACCTTCCGTCTTGGTTATTCAAATGTAACCGAAAAAGGAATTTTGCCAAACAGCGAAATCAAGAAAAATGCATTGTCACTTAATGGCTCATACGATATTCTCGATAACCTTACTGTATCTGCATATGTAAATTATGTAAAAACAAACGGTAAAGGACGTAACTCAACAGGTTATAGCGACAATATTATGTCAGGTTTCCGTCAGTGGATGCAGACCAACGTTGACTACAAAATGCAGAAAGACCTTTACGAACAAACAGGCCGCAACATAACCTGGAACCCGAATAACCCGTTCGACCTCAGACCGGCATATTGGGACAATCCATACTGGGTTCGTAATGAAAATTATGAAACAGACACCCGCGACCGTATTATCGGTTATACTCAGGCTGACTGGAAAATCAACAACTATTTCAGCGTGATGGGCCGTTTCGCTCTTGATACTTACAGCGAACTGCAGGAAGAAAGAAAAGCAGTTGGCTCAGGTTCAGGCGAATTCGGAGTTGGACGTCCTGATGTAACTGCAGGTTATTCCCGTTTCAACAAGTCATTCTATGAAAGAAATATTGACTTCCTCCTGAAATTCAACAAAAACCTCACCGAAGATTTCAATTTAGGCGCTCTTTTAGGAACCAATGTTAGAAGATCAGGTGTTGATCAGACTTTCCTTTCAACAAACGGTGGCTTAATAGTTCCAGGACAGTATTCAATCGGAAACAGTTCTTCACAGATACTTTCACCGGAAGAACTTCTGACCGAAACCGGAGTTAATGGTATTTTTGCAGGTTTCTCCCTGGGATACAAAAACTTCTTATTCTTAGATGGAAATATCCGTCGCGACCAGTCATCAACCTTACCTGAAGAAAACAACGCATACTTCTACCCATCTATTTCAGGTAGTTTCCTTTTCTCGAATGTAATGCCGAAAAACAGCTGGCTGAACTTAGGAAAAGTTAGACTTGGATATGCTCAGGTTGGTAACGATGCTCCATGGGGAAGTATAAAAGATACTTACTCACAGAACACAAGCTTCGGTGGTACAGCGTTATTCTCAGTTCCGAATACCAAGAACAACTCCGAACTGAAGTCAGAGTTAACAACCAGTCTTGAAGCCGGTTTGGAAATGAAATTCTTCCAGGGCCTCTTAGGATTCGACCTTTCAGTTTATAAGGACAATACCGTTAATCAAATTATACCTGTATCAGTATCAACAGCTACCGGTAATTTGTCAAAATACGTGAACGCTGGTGAAATGCAGAACCAAGGTATCGAAATTATGCTGTTCGGTACTCCTGTTAAATCGGGTGATTTCCAGTGGGATGTTACTTTGAACTGGGCTAAGAACGTGAATGAAGTAATTTCACTTGATGGCGATCTTAAGAACCTTCAGATTGCTGCCTTACAAGGTGGTATCACTATTAATGCACGCGTTGGCGAGCCTTACGGAACCATCCAGGGAACTGATTATGTTATCAACGAAGCTACAGGAAAAAGGCAGATCCTTTCAACAGGTTATTATGAAAGAACCGGTACTTCCGATAAAATTATTGGTAATGTTAACCCTGATTGGACCGGTGGTCTCAATAACAGATTTACATACAAAGATTGGGCATTCAGTTTCCTCATTGATATGCAGCAAGGTGGAAGCATCTTCTCACTCGACTTGTGGTATGGTATGGCAACAGGTTTGTATGAAGAAACTGATTATATCAACGACTTAGGCAACCCTGTAAGAAATGACCTTACTGATGATGCAACCAGTGGTGGTGTTATACTTGATGGCGTTTTGGCTGATGGTACACCAAACACAAAACGCGTTTCAGGAGCTGACTACCGTTTAATGGGATACTCACGCAACCCTAACAGTGCTTTCGTTTACAACGCTTCCTACATTAAACTTCGTGAAGCCGTTATCAGCTACAGCATTCCTAAGAGCATACTTTCGAAATCTTTCTTCAACGGAGTTTCATTCAGTCTAGTAGGTTCAAACCTGTGGATCATCTCCAAAGATCTTCCTCATGCTGATCCTGAAGCATCACAGAGCTCAGGTAACGTACAAGGATGGCAGAGCGGTGTTATGCCAACCACCCGTAATGTAGGTTTCAGCGTTAATCTTCAATTCTAATAAAAAAACAAGAAACTATGAAAAGATTATTTTTCGTCATAATAGTTTTGTTAGGGATTTCAACATCCTGTACAAAAAACTTTGAGGATTTCAATACGGATAAGAAGCGCCCTGTAGAAGTGCCGGGAGTTTATTTATTCGCGAATGCTCAAAAAGCGCTTGCCGACCAGGAAGCGAGTACCAATGTGAACCTTAATGTGTGGAAACTCTGGTCGCAACAGTGGACCGAAACCACATACACTGATGAAGCAAACTACGATATTATCAACCGTAATATTGCTAATGCACAATTCGCGGTATATTATCGCGATGTTCTCAGAGACCTTAAAGAGGCTGCAATAATTCTTGAAGCTGAAGAGGTTGATGGTGATGTAGCTGCTATCGAAAAGAAGAACAGGTTGTTAATTGTTGATGTTTTGCAGGTTTATGCATTCAGTCAATTGCTTGAGATTTTCGGTGATATTCCATACACCGAGGCTCTTGATATCGACAATATCTATCCTAAATATGACGACGCATTATCAGTTTACAAAGATTTAATTGCCCGTTTAAGTGATGATGTTGCTGGCCTGGATGTTTCGCAAGGAAGTTTTGGCGGTGATGATCTCTATCTGGGTGGTGATGTTGCCATGTGGAAGAAATTCGCCAATTCAATGAAAGTCCGTCTGGGTATTACTATTGCTGACGCTGATGCTGCTACTGCCAAAGCTGCTGTTGAATCTGCCTATGCAGGTGCCTATGCTCCTGATGAAGTTTGTCAGTTGGTTTATCTTGATGAAACAAACTGCAATCCGTTGTATGCTGACCTGGTTCAGAGCGGACGTTCCGACTTTATTCCTGCCAACACTATTGTTGACATGATGAATACTCTGGAAGACCCACGCAGACCAGCGTACTTCACTGAATATGAAGGTGGATACAAAGGCGGACCTTATGGAGAAAGCAATCCTTTTGCTCAGCACTCGCATGTGGGTGATGCTATGTATCAGTTTGATTACCCAAGTGTACTTGTTGATGGTATCGAAGTAGCCTTCTATCTTGCAGAAGCTGCTGAAAGAGGATTCTCAGTAGGTGGAACAGCCGAAAGCTATTACAACGCTGGTATCACCGCTTCATTTACCAAATGGGGAATTAGTGGTGTTGATGCTTACCTTGCAAAACCAGAAGTGGCTTATGCAACTGCTGCAGGCGACTGGAAACAGAAAATCGGAACCCAGGCTTACTTTGCATATTATGTAAGAGGTCTGGTTGCTTATACAACCTGGAGAAGGCTCGATCAACCTATGATGAATGTAGCTCCAACTATCGGTAGTGTTGATGAGATTCCTGTACGTTTCACATATCCTGTGCGTGAGCAGACTCTTAACAAAGCCAATTACGAAGCTGCTGCAGCTGCCATTGGTGGTGATGATTTACTCACCAAACTTTTCTGGGATAAATACTAATCACTGAAAAATTGAATTCAAGATCGAAAGGTCTTTGAATAAAAGGCTGTCCCCAGGGGCAGCCTTTTTTTTTGCCCGCTTTACTGGTAAATCAACAGTAAATCTATAGTTACTACATTTAAGCACAAAAATTCTTCAGTGCAAATTATGCTTGTAACTCATAACATACTCGTTCTCACCCTCTCCTTAAGGAGAGGGCAGGGTGAGGCCTTACAAAGATCATTTCGCTTTAAAAGGATTTTTATTAGTGGATTTTGAGGAATAAGAAAGCAGCCTTTATCAAATAAATGTCTAAGGCCAAAACCTACTTATACGTACAATTTCCTTCTATTGGACAGGGGGACTCCCCAATAATGGTTTTGGTTAATGAGTAGGACATGATTTTAATGGAACCCACAGGCTTTACAGTGTCACTGTGCAAAGTCATTGCGAGGCAGGGGCGTGAAATTAGCAGCTTAAGTGTGGTAAGCCGTCACTATCTGCCGGAGAAAATGAATATATTTTACAATAGGCGTAATAGGGCACCGGCCTTTCATGACAATAAAAAAAGGAGCCTGAGCTCCTCTGTACATTGTATTCCCGAAAACAAGTAAACTGCTGAAAAATAATCGTTTACTTCGTAATCTTTTGCTTTCGGGCTAATATCACTATCCCCGCAATTATAAACGGAATTGAAAGCAACTGACCCATATTCAGTGCCATTGAACTTTCGAAATTCACCTGTGGCTCTTTAAGGAACTCTATCACAAGCCTGGCCGAAAAAAGTATTACGAGGAAAGAACCAAAAAGGAAGCCTGGGCGGGGTTTACCGTCTTTATGAAAATAATACCAAAGCAGAAAGAAGAATAACACCAGGTAACTTAATCCCTCGTAAATCTGAGTTGGATGTCGCGGCAGTTCTTCTCCTGCACGGCTGAAAATAAATCCCCAGGGCATATTTGTTATATTACCATAAATTTCGCTGTTGAAAAGGTTACCCATGCGGATAAAAAATCCGGATAATGCAACTACAATTACAATCCGATCAATCACCCATAGGAAAGGTTGCCGAGTTTTACGCGAAAACAGGTAAAGCGCAAAAATGATACCTATTGCAGCACCATGGCTGGCAAGTCCTCCCTGCCATATTTTGAGTATATCGAGCGGATGAGCCAGGTATTCAGCTGGTTCATAAAAAAATACATGTCCGAGACGTGCTCCTACAACAGTCGAAATCAGCATGTACATACTTAGCTGATCAAGCAGAGCCTCAGGAATTTTTTCTTTCTGAAAAATGCGAAGCATGATAAAATAGCCGACTACAAATGACATAGCGAAGAGCAATCCGTACCAGCGGACGCTTACAGGTCCAATACTGAAGATGATAGGGCTGATATTCCAGTGTATAAAATCAAGTATCATTTTATTTAAATTAGTTGTGTGCAAAAATACTCAGAAAATTTTCAAGAGTGAATTATTTCTTTGCTAATCGTTCCAATAGTGTTTTTAGTTCCTTTTCCACCTTAATCCTTGCAAAGCCATGGTATTTTATTGCCTCCGAAATATCTGTTTTTAAATTCAGTTTATTTTGGTTACGCCATAAAGCATTACCTAACTTTTGATGCAATTCAGCCAGATATTGTTGTTCTGTTTGCCCGGGTGTAGGCACAAACAATGCTTTTGCCTCCATAGCCTCCAGATCCATAATGGATGAATATCCGGATCGGCAGATAATCAGGGTCGATTCCTCTATCAATACCCTTGTTTCTTCAACAGTGGCATGTGGCAATATGGTTAAATAGCCTTCAACTCTGGTATTTTTGATTGATTCAGGTTTCCCGCTGATTATTGTTGACTCTAAATCCAGTTCCGTAAGTTGCCTGATTACCGCATTCTCAAAATTAGTGCGCTGTGGTTCAGTACCTGATATAATGGCGGTAATTTTTCTGTTTGTATTTCTTTGTCTTTTTGAAAGTCCTGAATCAGCAAACCGCGACAATGGCCCGATAAACATTGCATTTGCAGGAAGAGGATATTTATGCGAAAGATCGCCGCTCAGCCCTGGAGCGGACTTATAATCCGGTATCCAGCATTCGTCGAAACGGCTAATAAGATATTTCGAAACAAGGTATAATGGGAATTCAGTAAACCTTAACCATACTGGTGCTTTAATCATCACCTGGTGAGTGATAATTATACTTTTAATACTCTTATTCCGCAATCCGTAACGGTTATCCGAAATTACCATATCAAAGTTGCACTGTTTAACAAATCTGTTCAGCTCACGATTTTCTTTTACAATCATTCCGATAAATGATGGAAGCATCAGTAACAACTGAAAAGTCATTGCTGCCGGTTTCTTAAATAGGGGCGAAAATCCTTTCAATGTAACGCTTTCGAGTTCGGGGAATTCCTGTTGCAGTAGCATCAGCGAACGACCGGAGCCGGCAAGAGTTATACTATGCCCCGCTTTGAGCAAAAGTCTTATAACAGGAATACAACGCGATGCATGACCAAGGCCCCAGTCGAGCGGGCTGATAAGTATCCGTAAAGGCTTTGGCTGCATTTTATTGTTTTTGTTTTACAAATGTATTGATTAAGGTTGTTAATAACATTATAACCAACAGGAAAACAGGGAAAAGTAAAATTTGTAAGTTTGGGCTTCGATATGGAGGATTTGATATACAAACTGGCATTAACACTCATTCCGGGTGTTGGAAGTGTAAACGGCAAAAGCCTTGTCGCATATTGCGGAGGCGTTAAAGCTGTTTTCATGGAGAAAAAGCGCGCTCTGCTCAAAATTCCGGGAATAGGAGAGCAGACTATCAATGCAATTGCAAATCATAATGTATTCGGTCGCGCCGAAGAAGAACTTGCATTTATCGAAAAAAATAATATTGCACCCCTGTTCTACCTCGATAAAGAATATCCAATCCGGCTGAAACAATGTCACGACAGTCCCCTGATGTTGTATTACAAAGGCACTTCCAACCTGAATGCGGCTAAAGTGGTTGCAATGGTGGGTACACGTAAGGCTACGGAATATGGCCGCGATATGTGTCGTAAAATTATCGAAGGATTAGTGGAGCAGAATGTTCTGATAGTAAGTGGCCTGGCTTATGGTATTGATACCTGGTCGCACAAGGCTGCTCTTGATAATAAGTTGGAAACCATCGGTGTTTTGGGTCATGGTCTCGATCGCATTTATCCTTTTGCCAACCGGGCGTTAGCCGAAAAAATGACGGAATCGGGTGGACTGCTCTGTGAATATATGAGCAACACCATGCCCGATCGAGAAAATTTTCCTATGCGAAACCGCATCATTGCAGGTATCAGCGATGCAGTAATAGTTGTAGAAGCGGGGGCTTCGGGAGGAGCACTGATTACTGCCGAAATTGCCAATTCCTATAACCGCGATGTTTTTGCAGTGCCTGGCCGGCTTGGCGATCCGCATTCTGAAGGATGCAATAAGCTGATAAAAATCAATAAAGCCGCTTTAATACAATCAGCAAAAGACATAAGTTACCTGTTGAACTGGAACGATGAAAAAGATCATAAAAAAGTCGTTCAAAGGCAGTTGTTCCTTAATTTATCACCCGACGAAGAGCTTATTGTCAGCACTTTAAGAGAAAAGGGCGATATGGAAATTGATACACTTCTTCTCGAAACACTGCTGATGCCGGCAAAAGCTGCATCGGTTCTGCTCAACCTTGAATTTGAGGGGGTAATACGCTGCCTGCCGGGAAAAGTATATCGCTTGCTTTAAGAGGAAATTAGTATTACAGCAAGAGCAAATCTTTCACTATTGCAAACACCACAACAACCCAACAAAGCAATCTTTAACGTTATATTTTGTATTTATCCTGAATGTTAGGCATAAAAGCGTTAATTTTACAAAAACAAATTCTGGTATCATAGTATTGGCCATACGGTAAGATGTTGGCTGGTAGTGCAATACGGCAAAAGACAGATAGTGAAGGGAATAGTAATAAAATCAACGGGAAGTTGGTATATCGTTATGACTGACGATCAGTCGCTGTATAATTGCAGGCTGAAAGGACAGTTCCGGATTCATGGAATACGTACCACCAATCCTGTTGCTGTTGGCGATCATGTTGAGTTTGAAATGGAAGGAGCAGATAATAACGGTGTAATCACAGTGATTACTCCCCGTACAAATTATATAATACGGAGGTCGATAAACCTTTCGAAGACAGGACATATTATTGCTTCAAATATCGACAGGCTATATATTGTGGCAAGTATAATGCTTCCGCGAACATCAACAGGTTTTATTGACAGGTTGCTTGTTACAGCTGAGGCTTATCATATCCCTGCCGCATTGATTTTTAATAAAATCGATATTTATACAGCCGAAGCAAACCAACGTTGTGCTGAACTCATGGAACTGTATAGTTCATTGGGTTATCCTTCATACGCTGTTTCAGCGCTCGAAGGTAATGGTCTCGAAGCTTTACGTGAAGTACTTCACGGGAAAGTAAATTTATTTTCGGGTCACTCAGGTGTCGGGAAATCAGCCCTGATAAATGCGTTGGACCCTTTGCTGAAAATAAAAACCGGTGAAATATCATCATACCATAGTAAGGGTATGCATACTACTACCTTTGCCGAAATGCATCCGCTTTCGTTCGGAGGTTTTCTGATTGATACACCGGGTATAAAAGAATTTGGGTTAGTACATTTCGAAAGTCAGGAGATAAGTGAACGCTTCCCTGAGTTTCGAGCTTTATTACCCGAATGCAGGTATAATAACTGCACTCATGTTCACGAACCGGGATGTGCTGTAAAAAAAGCACTTGATGATGGAAAAATTTATCCGGAACGGTATCGCAATTATATCGGGTTACTCAACGATGAAAACCTGGATGTTGCTGAATATGAGTAGTTTTTGCTTTTGAATTCATTTTACAGATAGTTATATTACTAAATTCCCAAAATTATGAGAGTTGTTATTCAAAGAGTTACATCATGCATCCTAACAATAGGAGGGCAGGAAAGTTGTCGGATCGGTACTGGTTTACTGGTTTTATTAAGTGTTGAAGATACTGATAATGCTTTTGATACCGAATGGATTACAGGAAAAATAACCGGATTACGGATTTTTGACGACGACAAAGGCGCTATGGATCTTGATATCAAAGATATCCGTGGCGAAATAATGGTTGTAAGCCAGTTTACGCTGCATGCAAGTACACGCAGAGGTAACCGTCCTTCATACAGCAAAGCGGCAAAACCTGAAATAGCCAGGCCTCTTTACGAAAGTTTTATCGATGCTATTGAACAGGATCTTGGTTACATGGTTGCTACCGGCGAATTTGGTGCACACATGCAACTGGAACTGATAAATGATGGTCCTGTTACCATTATCATTGATTCGAAAAATAAGGAATAGTGTAGTTGGTTAAAACGACCAGTTAACACCTATACTTGGCATAACCGGAAGTTGATAAACCCGCTCATTGGTGAGGCGATCGACATAGAAGATATTCTGACGGTTATAAACATTGGTAACCGTAAAGTTTGCTTCGAGTTTGGATGTTTCACTCAGGTGAATTATGCGTGTGATGCCAAAGTCGAACCTATGGTAGGCCGAAAGTCGCCCTTCGTTGTATTCTCCATAAATGATCCCCATTTCGCCATTTTCCTGTGTGTAATCGGTAAGTATTCCATCAGGAAAAGAAAGTGATTCATAAAAGCCCTGTGTTTGCGTAAACGGGAAACCGGAACCGTAATTCCAGCGAGCATTCATTTCCCATACATCAAGTTTCCCGAATTTATAGGTGACTAGCATGTTGGCATTGTGCCTTCTGTCGTAATGAGGTACATAATGATCTAACCCATCGAACTTGTTAACGTAGGCAAGTGAATATACCGCCCATATGTAAATCTTTTTGTAATCGTATTTTACCGAAAAATCAATTCCTTCGGCATCACCAACTTCTATGATAAAATCCTTGCGCAGGTATTCCGGTTTGTAATCGGGTGAGGTTGGATCGTTATAAGGTGGTTTGTCTTCGAATAACTTATTGCGGTTAATATTCGTTAACTGTGAGAAATTTTTATAATACGCTTCAATATTCACAGTAACATGACGCATAGGCTCAATTTCGACACCTGCTACAAGATGCTGCGATTTTTGAAGTTTATGTGTCAGCTCTTTTCCGTCGAATTCATCAGGAATTTCATCGGAGCCCGAAAGGAAACCATAGAAAAGATTTACTACATCGCGGTCGCTGCTGGCTGCAATCAGGTTCTGAGAGTAAAATCCTCCGGCGAATTTAAATCGCAGTTTATCCGTTGCCAGGTACTTAACTGCCAGTCGGGGCTCAAAGGATGTATTTGATAAGGACGCATAATACTGAAGCCTTATACCTGGTTCTATCAATATTTTTTTACGGGCGAACTTATACGTAATAAAAGGGGCAATTTCGGAAGTAAACTGTTCTTGTTTAATGGTGCGGTTAGCGCTGTTGGTGTAATTGAAATCAGTAGCAAAACCAAGCATTTCGAAACCAAATTTCAATTGGTCTTTCCCCAGGAAATAATTCAGGTTAAAACCAGCATTAAAACCACCTATGCTGCTTGTGCGTGGCGAGGTATTAGCTTCCTCAAGTGCTATTTCATAATTCGAAAAAGCAATGTTTCCATCAATAAGTACCGGGCTGGCACCAGGAATAACAACAAAATTTAATCCTCCGCCTAAAGCATCCCAGGCATAGTTGGATACAGCCTTGTAAGTTGCATTATCACTGTAATTAAATCCGAAAAAGTTTACTTTACTGCCATTCGCTGCGTTTACCGAAACTTTACCGTAGAAATCACTGTAATTGAAAGGGAGTCCGTTTTCATCAATATAACCGTAAAAAACTTTTGAACTCTGTTCCAGGTATGAGTTTTTATAGGAAAAGATAAAGGATGAACTGCCTCCATTATCCCCTTTTTGTTTTACAATAGGTCCTTCGAGTAGGATTTTGGCTCCAAAAGTACTTGCCCCGATTTTCCCAGCTATGTGTTTTTTATTGCCGTCGCGGGTTGTGAGATCCATAACGGACGAAATTCTTCCGCCCATCTCGGCCCCGAAACCTCCCGAATAAATATCAGCCGAGCGTAAAAGATCGGTTTCAAAAACAGAAAATAATCCGATGGAATGAAACGGATTGTAAATCACCATTCCGTCGAGCTGCACTTTATTCTGTATCGGCGATCCTCCGCGGATGTATAACTGTCCGCCCTGGTCGCCTGTAAATACCACGCCTGGTAAAACCTGCAGGTATTGAGCCAGGTCGGCCTGTCCGCCGATTGATGGTATCTGCCTGATTTGTTTTGGTGTAACCTTAACAACCGAGGTGCGGGTTTCGGACCTGAGTTCAGTGTATTCAGCTGTAATGTTAACCCCTTCGAGTGCGTAAGTTGCTTTAGTGAGGTAGTGTTTTTTCGAAACTACATTGCTCCCCTTTATGGTGATATCTTCGGTAAGCGTGTCGAATCCAAGGTAGGTAATAACAAGGGTATAATTGCCATCAGGGACTTTCGAAATGATAAAATATCCGTTAATATCTGTAGCTGCGCCGAAATTGGTTTTCAGCAGATAAACACTTGTAAACAATACCGGTTCACCACTTTCTTTTTCGTAAACAAAACCGCGTATAGTTCCCTGCTGCGAATAAGCGGCTGTCGAAGCTGTTAAAATCAGGATAAGCAGGAAGATCAGTTTTTTCAGGCGTAATGACATAATAATATTTTTTTTCGTATTTTTTTGCATTTGGCTTGCAAATATAGGTATTACAGATATATCAACTTAAAAGTATTACTATCATTTGATATATTAGTAAAGAATGACTCATGTCTTACAGTCAGCCTCAGCTCAGGATTCGTCTTGAGTAATCCTGATCCGCCGAAGTGCAGAATGGTTTTTGTCCGAACCAGCGGTACCTGTTTTTTGCTACATACCTGTATAATTTATCTCTCAGGAAAGCTGGTATCAATTTAGAGGCTATTGCCATTTTCCATGGAAAGTTAAGATGCTCTGCAATTTTTAGCGCTGCCGTTGAATATTCAAAGAGCTTATTATCAATAAGAAATAATAAAGTATCAGGAGGCTGTGCTGCTGTTTTTCCGGCTAAAGCCGAAATTTTAGTGCCTGCCACCGATTGCAGCGAACAAAAAGTAAGATTCCCCTTGTGATTATGCTTTAGCAAAAACCTTACTGAGCTGCTGCATAAGCTACATTCGCCATCAAAAAATACAATCGGCTGACGACAGCTTATATCAAGAGGTATATTTAAAATCAAAGGATTCTTCACTTGAGTAATAATGGTTTGAAAATATAAAACATTTCGTTAAATTTGTTTGTTCAGTTTTTGAACGGAATTGTTGAAAAACCGGCATTTTAGATAACTAAAACATTTTTCTTATATATGTAGGAAATTCAATGTTTTTTTTATCTTTACGGACTATTCAAATCACTAAAAAGTTTAAATTACAATGAGTACAGGAAAGATTATTTTTGAAAATGGCAAATTACAAGTGCCTGATTATCCGGTAATACCGTTTATTGAAGGCGATGGAACCGGTCCGGATATCTGGGCCGCTTCGGTAAGGGTTTTTGATGCAGCAGTCGAAAAAGCATACGGCGGTAAAAGAAAAATAATGTGGAAAGAAGTTCTGGCAGGCGAAAAGGCATTTTCGAAAACCGGCAACTGGCTCCCTGATGAAACGCTGGATGCTTTCAAAGAATACCTGGTTGGAATAAAAGGCCCTCTCACCACACCTGTCGGAGGTGGAATCCGTTCGCTCAATGTTGCACTACGCCAGATTCTTGATCTTTACGTTTGCCTTCGTCCTGTGCGCTGGTTTCAGGGAGTTCCTAGCCCGGTGAAAAGGCCTGACAAAGTTGATATGCACATTTTCCGCGAAAATACTGAGGATATTTATGCCGGTATTGAGTTTATGCAAGGTACTCCCGAAGCTGCAAAAATGATCAGTTTCCTCGAAAATGAAATGGGTGTTAAGCAAATCAGGTTCCCCGAAACTTCGTCAATAGGTATTAAACCTGTTTCGAAGGAAGGAACTGAGCGTTTGGTGCGTGCTGCAATTGAATATACGATCAGCCGTAATTTACCTTCGCTCACTATTGTTCACAAGGGAAACATTATGAAATTTACCGAAGGTGCTTTCAAACAATGGGGCTATGCGCTTATTGAACGCGAATTCGGTGATAAAACGTTTACCTGGGCTCAATACGACCGCATTGCTGCCGAACTTGGCAAAGATGCAGCCGAAGCTGCTCAGAATAAAGCAATTGCCGATGGTAAAGTGATTGTAAAAGATGTGATTGCTGATGCTTTCCTGCAGCAGATTTTACTACGCCCTGATGAATATTCGGTAATTGCTACTCTGAACCTTAATGGCGATTATATTTCGGATGCACTGGCTGCTATGGTTGGCGGTATAGGAATTGCCCCGGGAGCAAATATAAATTACCAGAATGGGTTTGCTATTTTTGAAGCTACTCACGGAACAGCTCCCAAATATGCTGGCCTCGACCAGGTTAACCCTGGTTCGGTTATTCTGTCGGGAGCGCTGATGTTCGAATACCTTGGCTGGAATGAGGTAGCTCAACTTCTGTACAATTCCATGGAGAAAACAATAGCAGCCAAAACGGTTACCTACGATTTTCACCGCCTGATGGAAGGTGCTGTTAAGATGAAAACTTCGGAATTTGGTACCGAAATGATAAAAAACATGTGATAGGGACAGAATAGAGCTCTGATAACTTATTCATAATCAATACAAAGAAATTTAATCAACTTAATAAAATCATTTTATGTCGTTCAGGCTTAAAGACAGACTTCACGAGAAAATATTGGAATGGCGTCCACGTACAGAAAAACTTCTGAAAGAACATGGTCATGTAGTTATCGATCAGGTTACCATCGGGCAGGTGATTGGTGGTATGCGTGGTGTTAAAGTATTACTTACCGATATTTCTTATCTCGACCCGCTCGAAGGCATCCGGTATCGTGGCCTCACTTTACCCGAAGTGTTCGAAAAACTGCCAAAACCCAAAGGTGCTGAAATGCCTTATGTCGAAGGCCTTTTTTACCTGCTGGTAACTGGCGATATTCCAAATGAGGATGAGTTACAGGATGTTATCGACGAATTTAACAAACGCCGTATCCTTCCTCGTTATGTGTACGAGGTAATTGACGGTATGCCATGCTGCAGTCATCCAATGGCAATATTCTCAGCTGTAATTACCACATTGCAGCGCGAATCTCTGTTCGCCAAGAAATATGCTTCAGGCAAATTACACAAACTCGATTATTGGGATCCTACCTACGAGGATGCACTCAACCTGCTAGCCAAAATGCCGGAAATAGCTACTTACATTTATGCAAAACTGTATCGTGACGGCAAACGCATCCAATCCAATCCATATTTCGATTTTGGTGCTAATTTTGCGCATATGATGGGCATCGGAAAACCTTACGATGACGTTAGCCGTATGCATTTTATCATTCATGCCGATCACGAAGGCGGCAATGTAAGTGCTCATACAGGTCACCTGGTTTCCAGTTCACTGTCGGATATTTACCTCAGTATCGCCGCTATGGTTAACGGACTGGCCGGACCATTGCACGGACTTGCCAACCAGGAAGTTCTGCGTTGGCTGCAGGGAGTTATGGAAAAAATGGAGGACAGGGTTCCTACCGAAGAGGAAATGAAGAAGTTTGTGTGGGATACCCTTAAATCGGGACAGGTAATTCCTGGTTATGGCCATGCTGTACTGCGTAAAACTGATCCAAGGTACACGCTGCAGCATAATTTTTGTCAAACACATCTCAAGGACGATCTGATGTTCAAATACACAGATATGCTCTACAAAGTAGTTCCGGATATTCTTCGCGAACAAGGAAAAGCTAAAAATCCATGGCCTAACGTTGATGCACAGTCAGGCGTTATTCAGTGGCATTATGGTGTAAAGGAATATGATTTCTATACCGTGCTTTTCGGAATTGGCCGTGCCATAGGTATTACTGCAAATTTAATATGGGACCGCGCCCTGGGTTATCCTCTTGAGCGTCCGAAGTCAGTAACCACAGCTATACTCGAAGATATTGCCGCAGGTAAAGAAGTGATTATTGAGGACTAATTCCTTATTATTCCAGAGTTTTAAGAGCCATTCCCGAAAGGGGTGGCTTTTTTATTTTTGAATTCTCCGATATTCTCTCCTCGCTTTGTTTTATGCCAGGTTTCGGGTTTGTTACTGTAAATCAAACTATTGCTGTGTTTTGATATCGAAATTTTGATGTACAAACGACTGCAGATCTGGAAAAAACTGCTTGAACTCTTGCCCGAATTCTGGATATCCGGCTTTAAGGTTTATTACAGCCAGTTCCATCTTCGATTCAAAAGTGGTTCGCCTCGACATACCGTTAAATGCCTGCTGCATGCCCTCGAAAGTGCTGTACGATAACAGCCAGTTATGCTTCTCCATATAAAATAGCAACCTCGCCGACCGTGCAGGAAGTATAGCAGTATAAGAATTCAGCATATCGTACCTGGTTTTAGTAAAAGTATGAATATCAACAGGTGCATATTCATCCCAGTTCGATGAAAGAAAATGATCGTAATACATATCAACAATTACGCCCGCGTATTTACGGAAATCGGCTCTGAGCCTTTCAATACTTTGTTTTACAACAGGATGCTGATCAGTAAATGTATCGATGGCACGATGCATGGTAATTCCTTCTTTAACAGCATCGGAATAATTAAGTATTTCTTTCCCTTTTACATGATCGGCAATAAAATTTCCGAGTATTATTTCGGGGTGTGTGCCTGCAAGAAAAAGGTGTGCTAAGTAGTTCAAAATAATTTGTTTTTGGTGTTTCGGAGTTTGCAGTTTCATCGCTTAGCAAGGTATTGTTTACTATTAACTGCACTATTTTGCAAAAGTACTAAACAACTCAGTAGGGAAGGTGTTCGAAATCTCTGAACCTGCTTTGTTATCAAACAAAAAACAGGCCGGTATTTAGAATGATTATTTCAAAAAGTGCTTGTTAATCAGGATCAATTCATGTAGGTTTGTGGCTTAAAATCTGCTTTAAAAAAAACCATAATATGAGTGCAAAAATAATGTTGTTAGGCGATGAGGCCATAGCTCAGGCCGGTATAGATGCCGGTATGTCAGGTATTTATGCTTATCCGGGAACTCCTTCGACCGAAATTACCGAATACGTTATGAATTCGAAGGAGGCTAAAAGCGGCCTTGTTCGTGCCGGCTGGTCAACCAACGAAAAAACGGCAATGGAATCCGCTTTAGGAATGTCATACGCCGGTAAGCGTGCTATGGTTTGTATGAAGCATGTCGGGTTGAATGTAGCGGCTGACGCATTTATTAATTCAGCCATAACCGGTGCCAATGGCGGATTGATTGTTGTTTCCGCCGATGACCCTTCGATGCACTCGTCGCAAAACGAACAGGACTCAAGGGTGTATGGCAATTTTGCACTTATTCCTATTTTGGAACCCACCAACCAACAGGATGCATATGATATGGTTCATTACGGTTTCGAAATGTCCGAAAAACTTGGCGTTCCGGTGCTTATGCGTATCACAACCCGACTGGCCCACTCCCGTGCCGGTGTGGTTTGCAAACCTTTACGACCACAAAACGAAATACGTTTGCCTTTAAATCATCGTCAGTTTATTCTTTTGCCGGCCAATGCCCGCAGGCAATACAAAGAGCTGCTTGCCAAGCAGGTAGATTTTGAGAACTATTCAACCGATTCGGGTTTTAATGTTTTTACTGATGGCGAAGATAAAACACTGGGTATAATTACTACAGGCATTGCTTACAATTACCTGCTCGAGAATTATCCCGACAGGCATTTCCCTCACCCGGTTTTAAAAATTGCACAATATCCGTTGCCTCGCACGATGGTAGAGAAGATTTACAACAGTTGTGATAAATTATTGATTCTCGAAGAAGGCTACCCGGTTGTGGAAGAAGCAATCAAAGGATTTATGAATAACGGCAAAACAATTCATGGCCGCCTCGACGGAACTGTACCCCGCGATGGCGAACTTAATCCTAACATTGTTGCTGTTGCACTTGGCTTGAACGATACCCGCGGCAGGGATATTCCTTCGATTGTAGTTGGCCGTCCACCTTCGTTGTGTAAAGGTTGTCCACATATTTATTCCTATAATGCGCTCAACGAGTCGCTTGAGAAATGGAGCAAAGGCAGGGTGTTTTCCGATATAGGTTGCTACACATTAGGCGCACTCGATCCATTCGATGCAATTAATACCTGTGTGGATATGGGCGCTTCCATTACCATGGCTAAAGGAGCCGCTGATGCTGGATTGCTTCCGGCGGTTGCGGTTATCGGCGACAGCACTTTTACGCATAGCGGAATTACAGGTTTAATTGATTGTGTGAAAGATAAAAGCCAGATCACCATCATGATACTCGATAACGAAACTACTGCCATGACCGGCGGTCAGGATTCATCGGCATTCGGACGCATTGAAGATATTTGTTTGGGAGTTGGGGTTGATAAAGACCATATTTTTGTTCTGGACCCATCGCCAAAATACCACAAGGAAAACCTGGCTGTCATAGAGCAGGAACTCAAATACAAAGGGGTGAGCGTGATTATTCCCCGCAGGGAATGTATTCAAACTGCAGTTAAACACCTGAAAGATAAGAAGAAAGCTGCTGCTGTTTAAACTGACATCTGCAAATTTCCATTTTTCAATGTTTTACATTCATTTTAAATGTAAAACCCAATACGTATAAAACGACACTTTACTTTTGATAAATATAAAATCATGAAGCGAGACATAATATTAGCAGGTGTAGGCGGACAAGGAATCCTTTCGATTGCAACAACCATTGGCATGGCAGCTCTTAATGCCGGACTGCACCTGAAACAGGCCGAGGTTCACGGTATGAGCCAGCGCGGTGGCGATGTATCTTCGAACCTTCGGATTGCGGATCACGAAATTGCTTCGGACCTAATCCCTTTCGGACAGGCAGATCTTATTATTTCGGTTGAGCCCATGGAATCGTTGCGGTATTTACCTTTATTGTCGCCAACCGGCTGGTTGATCACCAATACCAAACCATTCGTTAATATTACCAACTATCCGGCTATGACCGATCTGATGGCCGAGATTGAAAAGTTCGAAAACCATATCGCGCTCGATGCTGACGAAATTGCTAAAAACCTGGGTTCAGCAAGATCGGCTAACATGGTAATCCTTGGTGCGGCTTCTCCTTTCCTCGAAATAGGATATGATGAATTGCAGGAATCCATACGGCGGATTTTTTCGCGTAAAGGCGAAGATGTTGTAAAACTTAATCTCGACGCTCTGCAGGCAGGCCGCGATTTTGCCGAGGCTCATATGAGTTAGATTGGGTTGGATTGACATTAGCTTTATAGCGTAATAGTATTCGCTGAATGATAAAGCTCTTGTACAAAGGACATTAATTCGCAATGAAAAGCCGGGGAAGCCCTGCTTTTTTTTGCATCTGAAACAAAACACTACTTTTTCACGTTGAACCGATACACTCGTATCCGGAAATATTAAACTGATAAATTGATGGAATTGAATAAAAAGAAAATCAGACTGGTTGTTGGAATTATACTCATAGTTATCGTTTCGGTAGTTGCCCTTATTGCTTTCAAGGATTTTATTTTTGAACCGATAGTTAATCCTGTAGATGAAGTAGCTCAAACCATTGAATATGGTATCGTTACAGATTCTTTCAAAATTGAACGCCAGGAGGTTAAATCCGGTGATAACCTGGGTGGAATTCTTACCCGTCTTGGGGTTGAGCAACGTATTGTAGGTAATCTGAATACTTATACCGACGGCGTTTTTGATATCCGCAAATTGCGAAGCGGCAATTCATATACCGCCATGATGAGCAACACTGAGGATAGCCGTTTGATGTATTTTATTTATGCAATAAACGATACCAGTTATGTGGTTTTCGATTTCCGCGATTCGCTTCATGTGCATAAGAATGCAAAGGAAGTGGTTCGAAGTCTGAAATCTGCTTCAGGAGAAATAACTTCATCCTTATGGGTTGCCATGCAGAAATCGGGAGTTGATCCCAATATGGCAGTTGCACTAGCAAATATTTACCAATGGTCAATTGATTTCTATGCGATACAAAAAGGGGATGCTTTTAAAGTTATTTATGAGGAATTATCGGTAGATGGAAAACAGATAAGTATCGGCGAAATACACTCAGCGCTTTTTATACATAATGGAAAGGAGTATTATGCGCACCGTTTCGGGCAGGATAATGTTACCGATTATTTTGATAACCAGGGGCAGAATCTCCGGAAAGAGTTTCTGAAAGCACCTTTGAAATTTTCGCGTATATCATCAAAATTCTCCAACAGCCGTTTGCATCCGGTACTCCGCATCCGCCGTCCGCATCATGGGGTTGATTATGCCGCTCCCAAAGGAACTCCTGTTCATACTATCGGAAACGGAACTGTAACAAAAGCAGCTTATTCGGGCGGTGCCGGTAAAATGATAACGGTAAGGCATAGCAATGGTTACACTACCTCTTATCTTCATCTGTCGGGTTTTGGCCCGGGTATAAGGGCCGGATCAAGTGTAAGCCAGGGACAGGTAATCGGTTATGTAGGCAGTACAGGCCTGTCAACAGGTCCGCACCTCGATTTCAGGGTATATAAAAACAATGTTGCAATCGATCCGCTTAAAATGGATTCACCTCCGGCCTTACCCGTTCATAAAAAATACAGGGCAAGTTTCGATTCGTTACGCGTGATGTACGAGAAAAACCTGAACCTGGTTAAATAACAGTCAATTAACAATAACTCCAGTCCATTTCACCTGAAGGATTTAAAATCCTTCGGGGTTAAAAACTCCATCATACCTTTTTCCATTTCCATTATATATAGCCGCGGAGCTAATTAAAACACTAAGAAAGCACGAAACTAGCTTCACCTGCTCAGGTTCGATAGTCCATAGGACTTTAATATCAATAAAAGTAAATCCGGAAAGGGAGATTGCCCGTAGGGCATTAACATAGAAAAAGTTTGTAAATAATCCAGGTTACTGCTTCACATTTTAGCTTGCACTGGTTTAGATAGGGACTGCTGAAAAATTTATATCATCCATATAATCAGCAGAATAAGATCATATATTTGCCTGTCAAATGCACGGTAAATGCGCTATATGGGCGAGAATCCATGCATTACATATTTCGGTGCGCTGCACCTTATAACGTATTTTTATGTGTTCCTACAAATATTACGGTGCTCTGCACCTTTATTCATTGCATATAAAGAGGTCAAATAAAGCCACAGAGTGGCGAACCCCGCAGGGCTCGACGAAGTCAAATATTTGTAGTCTGGCGAAATCGAGTATGATTCAAGGTGCAGCGCACCGGAATATTAAATCAATCAATATCCCGGTCAAGTTTTTCAACAGACCCTAAATATCTCAACACCTTCATTCCTCAGGCAATAAAAAAGGGAGCCTAAGCCCCCTCTTTTGTTTATTTATGCTAC